>JAFANO010000333.1 GCA_019232645.1 Planctomycetaceae bacterium
CAGGAAGGCCGCCAACGCCCAGAGAGTGTCCCCCGCATAGGTGGCGAAGAACCAGGGCAGGGTCCGCGCGAACTTCCTCGAGCCCAGTCCCAGCGCTGCGACGACGGCGATGACCAGCGCCGATCGTGTCCACCTCCTCCGATGAACTATTCTCTCCCTCATTGGCCTCCCGCTCCGCGCCCGCTTCTTCGACGGGATGCTCCCCCTCACCTCCATCTCGGGCTCCACGTCCTCCGTGCTTCCCCGCGGGGGTTTGCCGATCATCCCAAGCCCCCAGCGCGCCACCACCGCCACCGAAAGGCGAGATAAGTGACCCCAAACAGGACCAGGCAGAGGGGCGGGTAGAGCATCAGGAACCACGCCCAGACCGGGAGGCCTAGTCCCAGGCCCGGGATCAGCTCGACCAGGACGGGGGGCGGGACGTTCGGCTGCTCGATCGAGAAGCCGGTGCCCCGGTTCAGCGGCATCGTGATGCTGAAGGCCGCTGAGTAGGGGCTGGTGATCGTCAGCGCCGCCAGGCGCTCCGGCGTGAAAGAGAACCCCTGGAGATACCAGTCCAGACCGACCGGCCCGATGAACAGGGCCAACAGGGTCATGTACGTCAGGACGATCGCCACCGACGTCCGCCGCGAGAGCGTCGAGCAGAGCAGGCCGATCGTCGTCGTCGCCAGGCAGGTCGTCGCGATGATCAGCAGGAACACGAGCAGCGTCCAGATCCGGTCGCGGAGCTCGCGCACGAGGAAGTAGGCCAGAAACAACTGCTCGGTAAGGAGGAAGGTCAGGACGGTCGAGACCCGCAACGCCGCCAGCAGCTTGGCCAGGATGATCCGGCGCGGGGTCAGCAGGGTCGTCAGGAGCAGGCTGAGAGTCTGCCGCTCGCGCTCCTGCGTGATGCTGCCGGCCGAGAAGACCGGCCCGACCAACAGGTTGAACGTCAGCACATAGGCCACGTAGTACGCCGCCCGCTCCCATCGGACGAACAGCAGGAACGCCATCAGCGGGATCGAGAGCACCATGCTGACCTGGATCACGACCCGGAGCATCAGCGTGCCCTGGCTGAAGATCTCGCTCCGCAGCTCCTTATCGAGAACGGGGTTGGTCCCGTCGGGCATCAGCTCGGTGCGTTTGGCCGGCGCGAACAGCTTGTCGGGGAAGAGGTCGCGGTCGATGACGACGCCGATGGCGTACTTCAACTCCTCCTCCTCGTCGACCACGTCCTTGCCCTCGCTGCCGACGTCGGGGGGCCGGAGCAGCCGCCGGCTGATGACGATCGCCACGACGGTCCAGAGAGCCAGGCACCACGGCGGCAGCACGGCGACGGTCAGGAACGAGACGAACTCCCGCTGGACCAGGTTGTTCGGGTCGGAGCGGGTCAGCCAGAGGCAGAGCACGGCCGACGGCAGGATTACCAGGTAGCTGACCATCAGCGCCGAGCTGGTGCGGCGGAAGATGCTGGAACATCCCACGCTTAGCAGCCCGAACGTCACCGCTGCCATGACCAGCACGAGATAAGCCCGCGCGATCTCCGACAGCAGGATCCCGCCGAGCAGGAAGCAGAGGATCATCAGCGGCAGGCTCGACACGATCAGGATCACCAGGTAGCTCAGCGAGCCGAGCAGCTTGCCGATCAGGATCGTCGTCGGCTGCAGCGGGCTGGACAAGAGCATCTCGTAGGTCTTGCGCTCCTTCTCTCCCGTGATGCTCCCGGCCGCGAATGTCGGCGCCACCAAGGCGATCAGAAAGAACTGCCCGAAAAAGAACAAGTCGAAGAGGCGCCGCGCCTTGCCCGGCCCGACCTGGCTTGTGCCGCCGGCCTCGGGCGGCCAGTAGAAGTACACGACCGCGGCCAGGAACGCCACGTAGGCCACTTGTAAGGCGAAGGCGCGTGGCGACCGGAGGTTGACCAGCAGCTCGCGCGTCAGGACCGGGTTGTCGCGGATGAGCATGGCATGGATTCACCACGGAGAAAGAAGAGGGATTCACCACAGAGATCACAGAGATCACAGAGGAAAAGACAGAGAAAAAGAGAAAGAGAGAGTGAAGAAAGAGAATAAGAAAAAAAGAGATAAAATAATAAATAATTGGTTTAGTCAAGTGATCCGTTTATGATCCGCTTTACGCCCCTTGTAAGGAGCCGCACATTGAAATTGATTAAGAGTCCGACCCTGCAGCCGGAGAGTTTCAGGTAGGAGAGAACTTGTGCTTCGTGGATGGGAAGCAGATCATCCACGGCCTTCAATTCAAGGATGACTTTGCCTTCGACCAGCAGATCGATGCGATAGCCACAATCGAGCCGGACATCTTTGTAAACGACAGGTAAGACTTTCTGCCGCTCGACCGAGAGACCTTGCCCGATCAGCTCATGTTCTAAACATGCCTCATAGGTAGACTCGAGCAACCCGGGCCCAAGCTGCCGGTGAACCGCAATCGCCGCCCCAATCACCCTCTGAGTAATTCCGTTCAATTCCTCTCTCACCAAATCCTCCCCTGTCTTTCTATTATCCTATTCTTTTACTCTCTTCTTTCTTTTTCATTCTCTCTCCCCCTCCTCTCTTCCCCTTCTCTCTTCTTTCTCTCTTTCTCGATCCTCCTCTCTGTGCTCTCCGTGTCCTCTGTGGTGAATGTCTTCAATTCACAATTCCTTTGGTAATCATCATGAAGACCTCTTCCAAGCTCAGCGGCTCCTCCGCGAACGATTGGATCGTGACCCCCGCTGTGATCAGCCGCCCCAGGAGGCGGGCCATATCCTCGTCCTGCCCTTCGAACTCGGCGGTCACGGTGTGGTCGTATCTCTCGACAGTATGGACGCCACGATCGTCGCGGAGGATGGCCGCGGCCCGGTCGGTCGACTCGTCGAGCACTCGGACCTTGATCACCCGGTGCGACCGGAGCCGGCGCTGGATTTCCTGGATGCTCCCGGCCGCCAGCAGCTTGCCTCGCTCGATGATCCCGATCGAGGTGCAGAAGTCGGACAGCTCCGAGAGGATGTGGCTGGAGACGAGGATCGTCTTGCCCATCCCCCGCAGCTCATTCAGCAACGCCTTCATCTCCAGCCGGGCGCGAGGGTCGAGCCCCGAGGCCGGCTCGTCGAGGATCAGCACCGGCGGGTCGTGGATCAGCGTCTTGGCCAGGCAGAGCCGCTGCTTCATCCCCTTCGACAGGCCGTTGACGTAGGCGTCGCGCTTGTGCGTCAGGTCGAGCAGCTCGAGCACCTCGCCGATGATCTTCTTGCGGTAAGCCAGCGGGATCTCGTATGCGACGGCAAAGAAGTCGAGGAACTCCCAGACCTTCATGCCGTCGTAGACGCCGAAGTCGTCGGGCATGAAGCCGATGACCCGGCGCACGGCCATGGGCTCGGCGACGACCGAGTGGCCGGCGACCCGCCCTTCGCCCGATGTCGGCCGGAGCAAGGTGGCCAGGAACCGGATCGTCGTGCTCTTGCCCGCGCCGTTGGGACCGATGAAACCAAAGACCTCGCCCTTGCCGATCGTGAAGCTCAGGTCATCGACCGCCACGAAGTCCCCGTACCGCTTGGTGAAGTTCATCACCTCGATCATGAACCCTCAATCTCCTCGCATGCTGTCGCGCCGGGCTTCGGACGGCGGGTTCTCCCCGTGTCGATTCCGTCGTTCGGGGTGAGAGGGGGACGCGCCCGCTTCCCGCCAAGGAAAGATCGGGGCGAGGGCGCATCACGGTGACGTTCATCATGGCGGAGTGGCCTCCGACGGTGAGTCGCTCGGCGGAGGGACAGGGACATGCCTCCGTCGTCCTCGCCGGTACATGGCTCTGTCCGCCCTCAAGTCCTCCATGAGGACCCTCGCTCTCTCGGGATCGCGTTCCGGGATCGGCCGCCGGAACGTCGACGGGCCCACCTCCGGACCCAAGGCGAGCGCATGATACCGTGGACCGTCGGGCGCCGGGGGCGGGCCGAAGCGCAGGTGCACGACCACTAGAGCGAGGCCGCGTTGCCGGTCCACCGACGGCTCCAGGGTCTGGCCGCCGAAGGGCCTGGGCGACCAGGCCACGAGGCGGACCTCCCCCTTCTCCTCGGGGCGGCCTTCGGCGAAGCCCCGCAGCTCCCGTAGGAGCCGCGATGGGTCGAGGGTCCCCTTGGGTAGGGCCTTCGAGTCGAGGGGAGGGGCCGAGGCCTCCTCGACCTCGACGCTGGCGCCAGGAGTAATCGTCCCCAGGTAAGTCTCCCGGCGGTCTCCCGGACCGTTGACGTCGACCAGTACGGCGTCACGCAGCTCCAGGTCGGTGGTGTTGACGACTCGCCGTGGCCCCTCGTCGCTGGCCAGCGCGACTGTTCCACCAATCGACACCATCTGCTCGGCGCGGAACATCGAGAGGCTCCGCGGTTGGACCTGGAACCCCTCGAGCGCCGGCGTGGGGTACGACCGGAAGATCGACGTGGTGAGGTCCTCGCCGGCGAGAGACCGGCCGCGGTCCATTGGCAGAGCCAGCGCGGTCGGGTCGTTGGGGTACGAGATCGTGAACCGGAGCCGGCCGGTGGAGTAGAGCGCGGCGAACCGGCTGATGTGCGCGCGAGGGTATCCGGCGAAGGTCTCGACCAGGTCGATCTCGTCGCAGGCCGAGTCGTAGCCCACGTCGTAGGCCGCGGCCCGCTCGACCCCGATGGCGAACCCCAGTGACAAGAGCGGGATCACGACCCAGGCCCACTCGCGACGGCCGAAAACGAAGCGGCAGATCAGCCAGTTCAGGGGCCCCAGCGCGATCAGATAGGCCACGATCACCTTGAGCACAAACGAAGCGCCGGGGACCTTGAGGCCCGAGGCGTCCTCCAGGGCATCTCGGCTCATCCGGGG
>JAFANO010000353.1 GCA_019232645.1 Planctomycetaceae bacterium
GCGGGATCACCGCGTTGAGGCTGCCCGACCGGAACCCTTCCAGGTCCAGGGTGATGAACTTGAACCCCAGCGCGCGGAAGGCCGCGACCAGCTCGCCGCGGGACCCGGGCTCGGCCAGGCGCGGCAGCTCCTCGACCGGGACCTCGATCCGGGCCAGGTCCCCCTTGTGGTAGCGGACCCGGATCCGCGCCTGACACTTGGGATAGACGATCCGGTCCGGCCCATCGGCGGGGACGCTCATCGTGTGTCCACAGCGGCAGGTCGCCCGAGGCATGGGGCCATCCCGTCTGGACTGGGGGAGCACGAGAGAGGACGAGGAAATCGGCGCGACGACGATGGACCAGGGGCCCGCGCCACGCTCAGACCCCCGCCGCAGCGGACCGCGCCAGGCTCTCCGGCGGGATCACCGCGTTGAGGCTGCCCGACCGGAACCCTTCCAGGTCCAGGGTGATGAACTTGAACCCCAGCGCGCGGAAGGCCGCGACCAGCTCGCCGCGGGACCCGGGCTCTGCCAGGCGCGGCAGCTCCTCGACCGGGACCTCGATCCGGGCCAGGTCCCCCTTGTGGTAGCGGACCCGGAGCAGGCGGAACCCGCGCTGGCGGAGCCACCGCTCGGCCTGATCGATCATCCGGACCCGTTCGGGGGTCACGTCCTCGCCGTAGGCGATCCGGCTCGACAGGCAGGGGGTGGCCGGCTTGTCCCAGGTGGGCAGGTCCCACGCCCTGGCCAGCGCGCGGACGGAGGCCTTGCCCAGCCCGCACTCCTGGAGCGGGTGGCGCACGCCGTGCTCGGAGGCGGCCCGCATGCCGGGGCGGTGGTCCCCCGCGTCGTCGATGTTGGCCCCCGAGGCGATCACGTCGACGCCCAGCTCGCCCAGCAGGCCCGAGAGCCGGCCGTACAGCTCGCTCTTGCAGAAGTAGCAGCGGTCGGTGCCGTTGCGCAGGTAGTTCGGGTCGGCGAACTCCTCGGTCCGGATCACCCGATGCCTGATCCCGATCCGACGCGCCAGCGCCTCGGCCTCCTCCAGCTCCCCCTCGGCCAGGCTGTCGGAGACGGCCGTCACGGCGATCGCCTCGTCGCCGCGCGCGATCCGGGCGGCCTGCGCGACGACGGTACTATCGACGCCGCCCGAAAAGGCCACGGCGACCCGGCCGTAGCCCCGCAGCGTCTCGATCAGTCGGTCGCGGAGCGCGACCAGATCGGGATCGTTCCACACGTTCAAGACGCTCCCCACATCCGGACCGCCGGTTCCTTCGGATGCCTGAATTCTAGGGCGAACGCCCCCCCCGCTCAAGCCGGGAGCGGGGGACGTCCGGCATTCCGAACATTTCCGGCGTTTTTCCCGAGAGGCCGGCGGTTACCCGCCTCCCGCCAGGCCTGACCTCGACCATCACTCCTCTTAAATATTTAATTTTCAGGGGTTTAGGATGGAGATTGGCCCGGCCAGTCTCTCGGGCCGGGCTCGACGCGAGGGCTTGAACCCGGTGAGGCGACTGGGGTTAAGCCGCACTTCTCGGGAGAAAGGGAGGAAACGCGGCGGCCGCGAAACGATGATAAAGGATGAGGGGTCCAGATTCTGGCTCGAATCTGAGGACCGATCGGACCGCCGGCCGAGTCGCCGCCGGCCCGAGCCCCCTCGGGTGGCGGACCTTAGATCCGCGACTCGGTCGGTCGCTGTCGGCCCTCGGGTACTCCCTGTCTTGAACAAGGATTCATGGTGAGATGGACTGGAACTGGCTCTGGGACACCTCGGAGTTCGTGACCCGCAACCACTGCGGGCCCGGCTGGACGCCGGAGTTGATCGGCTTATATATCGTTTCTCATGCAATAATCGCGCTTGCCTATTTCGCGATCCCGATCGAGCTCTATTTCCTTTATAGGAAGGATTGGGATGACCCGCACACCACACGGGTGTTCGCGATGTTCATGTCGTTCATCTTCCTCTGCGGCCTGACGCACTTGAGCGACGTGGCGGCCTTCTACTGGGTCCCCTATCGATTGTACACACTTTTGTACGTGATCACCGCGATCGCCTCGGCGGTCACGGCGCTGAACCTGCCGTTCTTGGTCGCGCGACTGGTGAGGTACCCCTCGCCCGCGTTCGTGAACAAGCTCAACGATCAGCTCCGAGAGGAGGTGCAGCGACGGGCCGAGGCCGAGAGGGAGTTCGCCCGGCGGGACGAGATCCTCAAGGCCCGGCTGTCGAACCTGGAGGATGTGCTCAAGAACAACAAGATCAAGACCGTGGAGGACCTGCAACGGATCAATCAGTGGATCCACGAGCGGAACAGGGCGATCGAGGAGCTCCGCAAGTTGGTCTCCGAATGGGAGACGCCCTAAATAAAAACTTGCAAAAGGGAAAGTGGATCAGGCGGCCCTGACCTTCGGGTAGACCGAACCCTCGATCTGGAATGGGTTTTCTTGCCCTAACCAGGCGAAGACCTGATCCAGTAATTCCCCCAGGTCCTTGCACCGATGATTCCGCGTGATATTCTCATGCAGGTGCCACCATACCCGCTCGATCGGGTTCAGGTCTGGCGAGTAGGGCGGCAGCAGGTGGACCTCGATCCGGCCCTCCCACTTCCAGAGGTACTCAATCACCTCCAGGCTCGTGTGACAGCTCGCGTTGTCGCAGATCACGTGAATCTTCTTGTAACGACGCAGTCTCTGCCGCAGTTCGTCCAGATGCTTGATGAACAAGGCCCCGTTGCGCCCCTGCTTGGGTGCGGCCTCGGTCAGGAACACCGTGCCGGTCCGCCAGTGGATCGACCCCGACAGGTGCCGCTTCTCGTTGGTGCCCGGCGTCTCGACCTTCGCCTGGTGGCCCCGGAACATCCACATCCGCCCGATCTTGGGATTGGTATGGACCTCGACCTCGTCCTGCCAGACCGCTGTCTCGTCGTCCGGCAGCCCTTCCAGGAGCGTGCGCAGCTCGGCCAACTTGGCCTGCCGCTCCTCCTCGTCCGGTACGAGGACGGGCCGGGGTCGGCGGTACACCAAGTTGCCGCGATGGAGCCAGCGGCGGACGGTCTCCCGGCTGGCGCTGACGCCTTCCCGGTCGCGGAGCAGCAGGGCTAACAGGGCGCAGGACCAGCGGCTGCGGAGGAAGCCGAAGTCGCGGGGCGTCTTGGTGGTCACCCAGGAGACAAGGACGGCGACCCAGCCGAGGCCGAAGCGAAAGGGGCGGCCGCGCTTCTTCCCGGTGAGCCCCTCGATCCCCTCGGCCTGGAACCGCTTGAGCCAGCGGTCGACGGTCCGGGAGCTGCAGAAGAGCATGGCCTCAATAGTGTCCCAGGCGTAGCCCCCTCCCAACAGGAGGAGGATGTGAGCCCGGAAGCGGAGTTCTGGGTCGGGGTCCTTGCGATAGATGTGGAGCAGTTCGTCGTGTTGCTTTGCGGTCAGGGAGAACGTCTTGGGCATGGTGCATCAGAGATCGAGACTCGGGACAGTCCACTCCCTGAATTATAGGGGCTCGTCCACTTTCCCTTTGGTGGGGATCTATTCAGGACCCCGGCGGCGGTTGGCTCGACGTCGCGGGGGGTCGGCTGGGTCGGGGTGCGGAATCCCTTTTCCCCCGCTTTCTGGTCCATCTCGTCGGCCTCGACCACGGCGTCACCCAGCGGGTTGCGGCCCAGCCACCGCAGCGCGTGTCCCTGGGGATGGTGCCGCAGCTCCAGGAGATGCTTGCGGTCGCAGCCCG
>JAFANO010000438.1 GCA_019232645.1 Planctomycetaceae bacterium
GCTCGCCCATTTCGGGGAGCAGCATTTGATACTTCCGTTGAAACCGTGCGATCGTTTGGGCAGTTTTCATGCTTCTCTTATTGCAGATCATGGCTGTAATACAACGAGTAATTTGTCAAGATTATTCCTGCGCAAGCCGTTCGCTGGCCGAACTGTCTGGGGGAATCAGCCACCACCGGCAGAGTTCGGTGGTATGAGGAGGGCCCCGCGAGGGGGCCGGTTGGTCAATCGCACTTCAGCCCACCCTGGTCCCGATCTCGCTGGAGTTGCCCCTGCTCTCGGATGTACCGCCGGATCTGATCCTCATCCAGCCCGACGGTGCTCAGGCAAGACCTGCGGGCCAAGGAGCTCCGGCCGAACAACCTCCCTTCCGTGTGCCGCACCTCCCGGTGGATCCGGGTCGCACTCTTGCCCTTCAGGTACCCGATCGACATGGCGATGCTGGACCGGGGCGGCATGCTCAGCAGCATGTGGAGGTGGTCCGGCATTGCCTTCCCCTCCACACGCTCGATATCCTTCTGGCGGCATCGATCCTGCAAGAAGGACCGTCCCCTTTTCACGCCGGGATCGGCAGAGCCTTTTAGGAGACTCACCGCCAGAGGCCGTGGATTCTTTGTGATCGAGAGGAGGAGTTCATGCGTGCTTATCGCATCCATGATTACGCGGGTCTCGAGGCCTTCCGGCGGGAGGAGCTGTCCACTCCCAAGCCGGGGCCGGGTCAGGCGCTTGTCCGGATCCATGCGACGTCGCTCAACTATCGCGACCTGCTGGTCGCCAAGGGCCTCTACAGCCGCCAACTGCCTTTGCCCCTGGTCCCGCTGTCCGACGGCGCGGGCGAGGTGGTCGAGGTCGGCCCGGGGGTCACGCGCGTGAAGCCGGGGGATCGCGTCGCCCCGAGCTTCATGCAGGCGTGGATCGAGGGCGGGCCGACCGAGGAGAAGGCGAAGTCGGCACTCGGCGGCGCGATCGACGGGGTGCTTGCCGAGCTCGTGGTGCTGGGACAGGACGGTCTGGTCGCGGTGCCGGACCACCTGAGCTTCGAGGAGGCCGCGACGCTGCCGTGCGCCGCTGTCACGGCCTGGCATGCCCTCTTCGGCGAGGGGTCGATCAAGCCCGGTGACACGGTCCTGGTGCAGGGGACCGGCGGCGTCTCGCTCTTCGCCCTGCAATTCGCCCGGATGGCCGGGGCCCGGGTCATCGCCACGTCGAGCAGTGACGAGAAGCTGGAACGCGTTCGCGCGCTCGGCGCCTCGGACGGCATCAACTACAAGACGACGCCCGATTGGGATCGGCGCGCCCGCGAGTTGACCGGCGGACGGGGCGTCGATCACGTCGTCGAGGTCGGCGGCGCCGGCACACTGCCCCGGTCGCTCAACGCGGTCCGGATGGGAGGTCGGATCAGCCAGATCGGCATCCTGAGCGGCGCCGGCGAGGTGAATCCGATCCCCATCCTGATGAAGAGCGTGCACGTCCAGGGGATCTTCGTCGGCTCGCGCGCGATGTTCGAGGACATGAACCGCGCCATCGGCTTGAGCCAGCTCCGGCCGGTCATTGATCGCGTCTTCGACTTCGATGAGGCGCGGGATGCGCTCCGCCACATGGAAAGCGGGGCGCACTTCGGCAAGATCGTCATCCGCGTGTGACGGGGGAGTGCCGCCTCTCCGCTCGAACCCGGCTCGAAAGTCAGTGCGACGCCCATCGGGTCGTGGCCGATCCCCTCGGGCCCGGGGCCTCGCACCGGCCCCGAGAAAGATCCGGAGCTGGGCACGACGAGCGCGGAATGGATAACCAAGCGATTCGAGACGCTCCTCCAATCCCTTCCTTCTGAGTGAGTCCCCTGCGGCATTTTATCTTGCTTGCCTAATTGATATGGAGTCCGCATGAAAATTCCGGGCGAGACGTCCCACGGCGAGGCCGCGGGCCCGGGCGAAGCGGAGCGTTCCGGCGCGGACGAGTGGGAACCGACATAACATGTACAGCCACCACTCAAGGGAGGATGGCGATGCCCCGTCGCCGGGGTTCGCACTGCGGACCCGACGAGGCAATTATTCCATCAGGCGGACGTGCAGCTCGCGGAGCTGCTTGGCGTCGACGGTGCCGGGGGCGCCCGTCATCAGGTCCGTCCCGCGCGTGGTCTTGGGGAAAGCGATGCAGTCGCGGATGTTGGTCAGCCCGCCGTAGAGCATCACCAGGCGGTCGAGCCCCAGCGCGATCCCGCCATGGGGCGGGGCGCCGTTGCGCAGGGCGCCGAGCAGGAAGCCGAACTTCTCCTCGGCCTGCTCGGGCGTCAGGCCGAGCAGCCGGAAGATCGTCGACTGGATGTTCGGGTCGTGGCACCGGATCGTCCCGCCGCCGCACTCCTCGCCGTTGATGACCAGGTCGTACGCCTGGGCGCGGACCTTGGCCGGCTCGGTGTCGAGCAGCGGCAGGTCCTCGGGCAGGGGCATCGTGAACGGATGGTGCTGGGCGACGAAGCGACCCTCGTCGGCGTCCCAGGCGAACAGCGGGAAGCGGACGACCCACGCGTAGTGGAACGACTTCGGGTCGTACAGGTTCAACTCGGCCGCGAGCCTCGAGCGGAGGTTCGTCAGCGCCTGGCTGGTCACGGCCTGGGTGTCGGCGACGATCAGGATCAGGTCGCCGGGCCCGGCCTCGAACCGCTCGCGGAGCCGGGACTGGACGGCCGGCGGGATGAACTTGGCGGTCGGGCCGGTCAGCGCGTCGGCCTCGACCTTGAGCCAGACGAGCCCCTTGGTGCCGAAGCCCGCGGCGAACTCGGTCAGGCCGTCGATGTCCTTGCGGCTGTACTTCTGCCCGCCGCCGGGGGCGCGGAGCCCCCGGATCCGCAGGCCGTGCCCGAGCGCCTGCCGGAAGACCTTGAACTCGGTCTCGGCGGCCAGGTCGGCGACGTCCTTCAGCTCCATCCCGTAGCGGAGGTCGGGGCGGTCGGTGCCGAACCGCTCCATCACGTCGTGATAGTCGAGCCGGGGCAAGGGCAGCGCGATCATCTCGCCGGTGAACTCCTGGGCCATCGCCGCGACCAGCGGCTCCATCGTCGTCAGGACGTCCTCATCCTCGACGAACGACATCTCGACGTCGAGCTGGGTGAACTCGGGCTGGCGATTGGCGCGGAGGTCCTCGTCGCGGAAGCAGCGGGCGATCTGGAAGTAGCGGTCGAACCCGGCGACCATGAGCACCTGCTTGTACAACTGCGGCGACTGCGGCAGCGCGTAGAAGTGGCCCGCCTGGATCCGGCTGGGGACGAGGAAGTCGCGCGCGCCCTCGGGGGTGCTCCGCCCCAGGATGGGGGTCTCCACCTCGAGGAAATTCTGATCCGACATGATCTTGCGCATCAGCTGCGTGATCCGGTGCCGGAGGACGAAGACCTGCTGCATCGCGGGTCGGCGGAGGTCGAGGTATCGGTACTTGAGCCGGAGCTCCTCGTTGGCCTCGCCCGACTGGATGTCGAACGGCGGGGTGGGAGTGGCGTTGAGCACCTCGAGCGCGTCGGCGCGGACCTCGATGGCGCCGGTCTTGAGCTTGGGGTTCTCCTTGCCGGGGAGCCTCGGGGCGACGACCCCCTTGATGGCGACGACGTACTCGTTCCGCAGCTCGCGCGCCGCCGCCTGCAGCTCGGCGCCGACCTCGGGCTCGAAGACGCACTGGGTCAGCCCGTAGCGGTCGCGGACGTCGATGAAGACGAGCCCGCCGAAGTCGCGCCAGCCGTCGACCCAGCCGTTGAGGATGACCGTCCGGCCCACGTGGTCGAGCGTCAGGTCGCCGCAGGTATGTGTCCGTTTGAGCATGGATGAGCCATGGGGTTGTGTCGTTGAGGCGAGGGCCCGATGGAGGTCATCGCCGGGTCCCGGGATCGTCCCGGTCTTTCGTCATAAGAGGGCCCCTGTCAAAGACAAAGAACCTTCACCCCGAGCCTCTCGCGGAGGCAGGTTTTCGGGAGATGGGGCCCCGCAAGGGGCAATAGGGGCGGGCCGCCCCGGCACGGGACAGAGGGCTCACGGAATGCTCTAGTCGTCGCCCGCGGAATCACCTTAACCTTTGGATCTGGACACCGTCAAGCGACCAGGGGTTCGTCGGAGGGCTCGAATGCCATTCGATCCCGAGTGGGTGCTGGCCCTCGCGCGCGACCTGCCCGCCCCGCGCCCGTCCCGATCCGAGGCGGAGCGGCGCGCGGCCGAGGAGATCGCCGCGCATCTCGGACGCCTCGGCCTGCACGTCGAGCATCGAGAGACGCCCGCGCCTTGGGGCCGCGCGCTCGCCCGCCTCGGCTTCCTCGTCGCGTGGATCGGGTTGGGGGTTGTCACGACGCTGCCCGCGACGCCGCTCGCCTTCCGGGCCTTCCTGTTCGCGCTGATTCTCCTCTCGATCCGCGGGGCCTCCCGGATCGCGGCCCGGGGGGCCCGGTCCGATGGCCTTCCGAGGCCGTCGAGGCACGTCATCGGCACCTTCCCGGCCGGGGCCGCCCCACCCGTCCGGATCGTCGTGGCCACCTCCCTCCGCTCGCCCCCCTCGCGCTGGATGAATGCCTGGATTAACGTCGTGTTATTCGTGTTCGTGGCTTTCGGGGTCGTCCCGCTGATCCCGAGGGTGGGCGCCTCGATCCGGGCGCACCCCTCGGCGGGCCTGGGCCTGCTGGCGGGCCAGTGGCTGTCGCTGATGTTCCTGATCGCCGGCCCGAAGGGGGAGGCGACCAGGCCGGTCCGGGGCGACAACCGGACGGGCCTGGCGCTGCTGGTCGAGCTGGCCCGGACCTGGCCGAAGGGCCTCGCCACGCGCGCCGGGGCGATGTTCGTGGCCTCGCCCGACGGCCTGGGGCGGCTGCTCCCGACGCTGCTCGAGCCGCCCGGGCCCGCGCTGCTCGTCCTGCTCGACGCGCCCGGGGTCGGCCCCGACCTGTTCGTGGTCGGCCGGGGCCCGGCGGCCCGGCTGGCGGAGGCGGCGGCGCGCGACCTCTGGGTCCCCCATCGCCGGTGGCGCTCGGGCGCCCTCGACCGGCAGGTCCCGCGCGTCCTCCGCCGGGCGGGACTGGCCTGCGTCGCCCTCTCCGGCACCCACGGCGACCGCCCGATCGACCCCGCCCTCCTGGCCGCCGCCGCGCAACTGGTGGACGAGGTCGCCCTGCGCTGGGCCAGGCGGGCGGCGCCGGCGACGGCTCAGGGGGCGAGCCCGGTCAGGTCTTCCCAGAACCCGGGATAGGTCTTGGCCACGCAGCCGGGGTCGAGGACCGTCACCCCCTCGGCCTTGATCCCGGCCAGGGCGAACGCCATCGCCATCCGATGGTCGTCGTAGGTGGCGATCCGTGCCGGCGCGATCGCCGCCGGCGGGAAGATGATCAGGCCGTCGGGCTGCTCCTCGACGTTCGCGCCCAGCTTGCGGAGCTCGGCGGCCAGGGCGGCGATCCGGTCGGTCTCCTTGTGCCGGATGTGGCCGACGTTGCGGATCCGGGTCATCCCCCGCGCGAACAGCGCGACCACGGCCAGGGTCATCACCGTGTCGCTGATCGCGTTCATGTCCACGTCCACCCCGCGCAGGGGGCCGCCCGTGACGGTCGTGGCGTCCCGGCCGCGCACGACGGTGCAGCCCATGTGCTCCAGGACGTCGACGAACCCCAGGTCCCCCTGGATGCTCCCTTCGCCCAGGCCGTCGACCGTGACCGTCCCGCCGGTGATCGCCGCCAGCGCGAAGAAGTAGCTCGCGGCCGAGGCGTCGGGCTCGATCGCGAAGGTCCGGCCGGAGTAGCGGGCCGGGCGGACGTCGAAGCGGCGGTCCTTGCGGTTGCCGACCCGGACGCCGAACGCCTCCATCACCGCCAGGGTCATCGCCACGTAGGGCCGCGAGACGAGCACTCCCTGGACCTCCACCGTCGTCACGTCGCGCGAGCAGGGCAGGGCCATGAGCAAGCCGCTGAGGAACTGGCTGGAGACGTCCCCCTTGACGAACGCATAGCCGCCATCGAGGCCGCTGGCCCGGACCGTGACCGGGGGGCAGCCGGTGTTCAGGTCGCTCCTCGCGTCGGCCCCCAGGCCGTTCAGCGCCCTCAGGAGGTCGGAGACCGGCCGCTGCCGCAACCGGGGGGTGCCGTCGAGCCGGTAGGTCCCCCGCCCCGTCGCGACCATCGCGGTCAAGAACCGGAGGCTCGTGCCCGAGTTGGCGACGTACAGGTCGGCCGCCTTGGCCGGGATCGCGCCGCCGCAGCCCTCGACCCGGATCGTCGCGACGGCCGGGTCGTGCGCCACGGCGCTCCCCAGCCGTCGGAGCGAGTCGACCATCACCCGCGTGTCGTCGCTGTCGAGCGCCCCGGTCAAGGTGCTGGCGCCGTCGGCCAGCGCGGCCACGATCAGGGCGCGGTTAGTCAGGCTCTTCGAGCCCGGCACCCGGACCCGCGCCCCGGTAGGCGGGACGGACCAGGGCTTCATGAGGATTTCTGGAGGATATTCGGGCATGGTGGCATCGTTCCGCAGGTCGATGAGAGAGCCGATCTCCATGAGTCGGGGGCGGAGCGGCCCACCCTCCAATTGAGCTACGGATTCATGGACCTGCTGATTCTGTCCAGATTGCTCCCTCCCCCTTTGAGGGGGAAGGCCGGGGTGGGGGGTCAGTGAGGCCCTCGCCATCGGGGGTGTATTTAATCCTCAGGCCTCTATACCCTCCTCACGCAAGAAGGGAAAGGACCAGACACGATCCTCGGGCCCGTTTCGAGACCAGCTTCAAAGAAAAATAGGCAGGAATCCCACGCCCTTCAGGGGTGGGAGGAATGCCGTGAGACCTCGGTCCTGAAAAGAAACAACACCCTGTACACGCACACCTCTTCCTGTGAGGATCGTCGTCGGGAGATCACGGACGAAGGGGATCCGACCCCAGAGGCACCCCCGGCTCTTTGGCAACTCGTGGTGGTATCCGGTTGGGGCCCCGAACCGTCGGCCCCGGAAAACCACCGACGTTGAGACACGCCGCGAGGCGTCTCGAGAACTCCTGGTGGGCGACCATCAGGGCAGGGCTCTTCTAAGTAGCCCTGGAACGGGAGGGGGACTCAGGGATGAGTCCGCACATCGGGTGCACCCCGAACTGTAAATCCCACCCCCTTCAGGGGTGGGAAACTTAATTGGCCCTTATCCCCCGCCAGGCAGCGCTGCGTCGAGCCGGCGTCGGAGCTCGTCCGGGGCCAGGCCGACGACCAAGAACCGCTTCTGGCGCGCCACCGCTCCGGAAATCAGCGCGACCTGAGAGGCCTTGACCCCCAGGGCCCTGGCGAGGACGTCCTGGATGGCCGCGTTGGCCTTGCCCCGCTCGGGGGCGGCCGAGACCGCCACGCGCATAGCGCCGGCGTGCTCGCCCAGGACCGCGTTCTTGCGTGCCCCAGGCTGGGCGCGGACCGCGAGGATCGTGCCTTGGGCGTGGGCCGTCAGGGCGATCATGGGGCCACCCCCTCGAACAGCGCCGAGCCGATGCGGACCAGCGTCGCGCCCTCCTCGACGGCGGTTTCGAAGTCATTCGACATCCCCATCGAGAGGTGCTCCAGGGGCAGGCCCGTCCGGGCCCGGAGGTCGTCGCGGAGTCGTCGGAGCAGGACGAACGACGGGCGGGCGGTCTCGGCCGTTGTGCCGAGCGCGGCCATCGTCATCAGGCCGACGATCGGGACCCATCGACACCCGGCGATCGCGTCCGCATCCTCGAGGATCGACGACGGCGACCAGCCGTGCTTGGCGGCCTCGCTCGACGTGTTGACCTGGAGGCAGACCGCGGGGGGTTCGACCGCCTCGGCGGCCATCGCGTCGAGCGCCTGGAGGAGCTTGAGCGAGTCGACCGCGTGGATCATGCGGACCATCGACAGCGTCTTCCTGGCCTTGTTGCCCTGCAAGTGGCCGATCAGGTGCCAGCGCGCCGGGAGGTCGGCGAGCGCCTCGACCTTCTTCCAGAGCTCCTGGGGATAGTTCTCCCCCAGGTCGAGCGCCCCGAGCTCGACGAGCGGCCGGACCTGCTCGGGTGGGTTCCGCTTGGTGACCGCCACCAGCGTCACCGAGGCCGGGTCGCGCCCCGACCGTCGGGCCGCCTCGGCAATGCGGCACCGGACGGCTTCCAAGTTGTCTCGAAGACGTTCCGCGTTCATGAGTCGAGTGTCGTGTCTTTCGGCCGTCGCGGCAAGGGATTCTTCGGGGCGCCTCGATGACGACACGCCCGGTTTTGACTATCCTCTCTCAATCATGATCCATACGCTCGACACGATGACCAGGGGATCCGCTCCGCCATGAAAACGCTCCTCATGATCCTTGGCTTCTTGGCCGCCGCCCTCATCCTGACCCAGGTGACGATGGGTCAGTTGATCCTCAGCTCCCACAGCCCCAAGTTGATCAAGGCCCACCAACACTCTGGCTACCTGACGGTCGTGGTGTCGCTGGTCTACATCGCCCTGTCGATGCTGGCGATCGCATCGCTCCCCCGACGCGAGAAGCCCTGAGGTCATCGCTCGACCTTGACGGTTCGGCTCGACGTTCCCCTCGCAGATGAAGAGTCCGATCAGGAACCGGGCGCGGGTCTGGTGGACGAGGAAGGCACGGGCGGTGGGCTGGCCGAGGCACCCGTAGATGACCAGCGTCTCGTCGCGTCCCCGGGTGACCCGGGCCGCGAAGGCGGTCTCGGGGGGCAGGCCTTCGAGCCCTCGGAGATGGTCAGGACCCGCCACCGGACCTGCATCCGCCCCCGGATCGGGTCCCATGAGACCAACAGGGGGAGCCAACACCGGCGCCCCTCCTCGGCCGGACCCAGGTCGAGCGACCCGGCCTCCCAGGAGATCGCCCCACGATCGGTCGGATCGAGGAAGCAGGGGAGCCCGAGCGGCAGCACCTGCGCCGAGCCCCGGCCGCGCGCCGGGATCAGCGACACGTCCCGGCTCTCCGGCAGCGGGGCCGCCGCCTGGTCGGCCAGGAGGGCCAGCCGGCGTCCCCGGAGCAGTAGAGCGGTCTGGAAGACGCGGCGGGGCCGACCCGGAATAGAATCTGGCATGCAGACCACGCCTGGGGCGCGTTCCCTCGGCCCGCGACTGGGGGGATCACATCGCGCAGGATCCGCGACCGCAGGTCTTCGCACGGTTGCTGCCGCGACCCCGGGCACCACCCGGGACGCAGGGCCTACCACTTCTGGTAGGGCAGGAACTTCCCGTTCATCGTGACCACCACCCGGTCCCCTTTCGGATCGGGAAGTTTCTCGACGCTCATGCGGAAATCGATCGCGCTCATGATCCCGGCCCCGAACTTCTCCTCGATCAGCGCCTTCAGGGTCCCCCCGTAGACGTAGAGGATCTCTTGGAACCGGTACTGGAGCGGCTCCCTGGGGACCGTCAGCGCCGCCTCGCCCTTGGCGGCGGGCCGGGTCAGCGCCTCCGTGACGGCGTCGCTCAGCCCGAGCAACGCGCCGACCTTCCCGGCTTCTTCTCCGCTGAGCGCGTTCTCTCCCAAGCAAGCGGACGTGGTGAAGACCTCCGACAGCCCGACCGCCTTTGCGATCGCCTCCCACGTCGCCCCCTTGGCAATCTTTGCGGCCAGGATTTGTGCGGTCATCTCGTGTTTTGTCATCGCCGACTTCCTTTCTCCTGAGAGCTTGTGGTCTCCCGTCGGGGCAACTGCTCCGCCCTGAGCCCCCGCGTCGATGGCTCCTGACGCGTCCCTTCTCCCCGGGCGATCCGGCCCCACAAGAAATTCGGCGAGGGGGCCGTCGCCTTCAGGCGACGGGGGAAGCGCCGCCTCCCGTGTCGAAAATGATCAAGATCCTGTACACGCAAAGCTCCTCGTGTTACCCTCGGGACATCGCCCAAAGACACTCCTCGACCGAGGAGCACCAGTTTCGCAGGGCGTCTCGAACATGCCGCGAGGCACTTCGAATCCGCCGGGGCCGCAAGGTCCTGGCAAGGGGGTCAGTCAATGCCCCTCAGGGATCGGAAAGGCGGGGCGGGTCCCCGACCGAGTACAGGTCCAAGCCGTCGCCTTCAGGCGACGGTCGTTGACATCACGCCCAACCGTCTCTATCACGTCGGCTCCTCGCCCGCCGTGGAAGAGAGGCTCTTCGAGAATGCCCAGGGTTTAGGCTCGGGTGCCCAGCCCTTGTTCAAGGACTGGGAGGCGAGGCTGTCCACGCGTCGAACCAATTTGAGGCAATGATCCACTCATGGGCGATTTCGTAAGCTCCTTCGTACCAAGATCATGGATATCGGATGCGGGGAACGACGTCCCCGAGGAATGGGGGTGCGGCGGCTGCCGGACCTTTCCGGCACTCCCTTTGCACTATCGTCAAGATGTTGCTAGACTCTTCAAAAGTAACGGGATACGGATTTCGAGATCTTTGCTTTCGCTAAGATCCCTCAAAATCCTCCCTCTTTGCTCATAAAATACTTCAGCAATAGTCGTTGCGGTCCATCGGCCGCGACGACCGTAGCCGCCCGGGCGAGTAGGACGCCGCGTACGATCCCCTACTCGCCCCCACCCTACAAAGCGCCGCTCCGCGAGGTTGGAGCGTGCGTCGCGTCTAGCCGGCCAGACTGTATCGTCCAGGTTGCCATGGGAGAGGTGGTGGACCTGGAAGGATGCAATCTGGTCGGCTGTTATTTTCGAAGTCATCCTCGGCTCCCGTGGGCCATTGGTGGTAGTGGCGTCTCCCCCTGGCTCGGCCCCCACCCTGGGTCGCGGTGGGGGCGCGGGAAGGCCCCGTGTAACGACTCCCATGACCCGTCATGAGCCCAATCCCGATCGCTCCTGCCAATTTCGGGGCGAGTCTTTCCGCATCCTTCCCCCCCCCTCCAGACTCGCCTCCACGCCGCCAAAAGTGTTAATTTCAGTCGCACCGTCAACCGATGTTAATTCGGCCTTGACATGTTTTATTGCCCGACCCAGGGATGACGTCTGCATGGCACTCCGTGGATCCCCCGGGCGACCACAATCGGAGATGCGGGCGAACGGACGGATTACTGCCCATCCTGAATACCGGAGCTGGGACGCAACGGATCTTGGGGCTCCTGGGCCTTCGGAGACGTGTCGGTGGCCCGTAAGATCGGCTCTCCCTTGGATGTCCGCGACGGTATCCTTGCCCGATCTGGCTGCTTTCGGTGCGACGACCCACGCAAGCACCGCCAGGATTTGCCTGGAGAGCGAAGGGCTCTCCCGGGCACCCCGGAGGGATGCCCGGGTTCGAAAGAAACGAGACCACGAAGGAATCGTGGACGATGGCGTCATTCAGGAGGATGACCATGAGAAGGCCGATCGTGCAAGGAGTTGGCATCCTGGGGCTTTTATGCGGTCTTGTCCGGGGAGAGACCTTCGGCCAGGCGGTCGGCACGGGCATCCCCGCCCCGAATCGCTCCCCGGCGGCGCCTCCGGGCTACGATACGCCCCCGGGCTACCCGCCTACGCTGGCGACCTCGAACGATGACATGCCCCCGGGCTACGGGCCCGCGCGGATGACCAACCTCGGTGGCTTGGCCCCAACAACCCGGTTCACGGCCTACCAGCCGGGGGCCTCAGAACCCCCCTCGCCGACCGGGTCGCCGGGCCCGGCCAACGAGACCGATGTCGCTTTGCCCAGGGCCGAGCGGCCCGGCGGGGGCGGCGAGCCCACCACGGCCGCCGAAGAAGAAATCAAGGAAGAGGAAGCCAAGGAGGAAGGTGAAGGTAAGGAGGAAGAGAAGAAGGAAGAGGAGAAGGAGGAAGAAGCCCCCGCCAAGGACGAGACCAAGCTCCTGATGAACTTCCTGGGCCGGGCCGATGCCCCCGTCAAGGTCTACGGCTGGATCCAGAACAGCTTCACCGGCAATACCCGAGGCACCCCCAAGAATGACCTGAACTTCGGCGTCAACCCGAATTTCTTAGCCAACCGCTGGATGGGCAACCAGTACTACCTGATCGTCGAGAACCCGCTCGAGCAGAACGACCGGATCAACTTCGGCTTCCGCGTCGACAACCTCTTCGGCAACGACTGGCAGTTCAACCACATGCGCGGGCTGAACGAGCACTCGTTCCGGTTGAACCACTTCGCCGGCTACGACCCGGCGCAGATCTATGGCGAGATCCACCTGCCCTACTTGACCAGGGGGGGCATCGACGTCAAAGGGGGCAGGTTCTACACGATCCTCGGCTACGAGGTGGTGCCCGCGATCGGCCGTCCGCTGCTCTCAGTCCCCTACATGTTCAACTACGGCCAACCGTTCACCCACTTGGGGGTGCTGTCCACCCTGCACCTGACCGACCGGATCAACCTCTACAACGGCACGGTCAACGGCTACGACCGCTGGTTCAACGAGACCTACAAGTGGAACTACCTCGGCGGTTTCACCTACACCACGAAGA
>JAFANO010000443.1 GCA_019232645.1 Planctomycetaceae bacterium
CGTGAGGTTGGGGCCGCCGTAGACCAGGTAGGCGCGGCCGGTGCCCGCGTTGCTTCCGGTGGCGTCGAACGCGCCCGGGGCGCCGATCATGAAGTCGGCGAAGCCGTCGCCGTTGATGTCACCAAGCGAGGTGACCGACGCACCGAGCTGCGCGCCGGGGGGCTGCTGGCTGGCGAAGAAGGTGATGCCGTTGTACGCGAAGCCGGGTGCGCCGGTGATCGGGTTCTGCTGCCCAGTGGCCACGTTGCCGAGTTGGCCGAGGTCGCCGACGCGCTGGATTGCGTTGAGCGTCAGCCAGTCGACGTTGCCCCCGCCCACGGCGGACGAGCCGAAGATGAGGTAAGCGCGGCTGTTGTTGCCGACGCCTTTGCTGATCACTCCACTGGTGTTGATCGCCGTCGGGCCGCCGATCACGTAGTCGTCGAAGCCGTCGCCATTGACGTCGCCGACGTCGGTTACGCTGAAGCCGGCGCCGCCGGCGGACTGGGCGCCGCCGAGGTCGACGCCGTAGGGGTGGGTGGCGACCATGGGCAGGTTCGGCGGCAACGCGCCGCCGATGTCGATCGCCAGCAGCTGCCTGGCCTCGAGGTGCTCGCCCCTGGGATGGAACGCCCCGCGCCGCCGAGCGACCAACGACCGAGGTTCGCGATTGCCGAACAGCATCGGAGACTCCCTCCTCCATGACTCACGCCTCGATCCCGAGGCGGCGAGCGTCCCTCGGGACGCCAGCGGCGGTGGGGACTCCTGCCCGCCCTCCGGCTCGGCGCAATCCCGACGGCCGCCGAGGTCATCAAACCTCCTGTGCAATTTCGTCCCCCCGCCCGGCCCGGCTCCATCAAACCCTCGGCCCGGGATCGGATCCGGCGCGATCGCCTCGCAATTTCGATTCAACTCGCAATTTCGATTCAACCGGCGCGACCGTTACAACCGATACTCTCCGTAAGGACCCGTGATGAGGATGGGGAGGAGCTCCCGCGCAACCGAATCCAGGCCCGAGAACCTGCCCATGGATAGGCCCGGACGAACGCGACGCCCGATCTTGTCCCGCGCCGGGAGGTGGGGGCTGGCCGCGCTGGCGATCACCGTGCACGTCGGGTGCGGACGGGAGTTCTACCGCGAATGGGCCAATCAGGATACGTCGGAAGCGGTCTTCGAGAAGAGCCGCGACCCCCGGTGGCGGATCGACCTATTCTCGGTCGAACCGCCGTCGCTGGCCCGGCACGCCGACCCCTACGACCCGGACACCCCCGCCGCCCCGCCCGATGACTTCGCGACGGAGGTGCTCTCGCCGGTGCCGCAGTGGCCCGACAACCGACTGCTGGTGCCCGCCGAGGGAACCGCCTACCTCGACATGCTCGACGCCTGGCAGCGCGACACGGTCGCGAAGCCGCGCGACGCGGCCGGGTCGGGGGACGCGCGAGGGTCGGACATCGCGCCGGGGTCGGGCAACCGCGCGCCGGCCACGCCGTCACCGACCATCCCCCCTGCACCGCCTCCCTCCGGCACGGCCTCACCGTTCGGTCGAGGGGTGAATTCCGGGACGGATCGGGGCGGAATGTCGCCTAGGAGGATACCAGGACCATCTCCCGCGAACCCGACCACGCCGGAATCCGGCCCACCCCAGACCCGCGCGGCCCAGACCGATCCCGGAGTCCGGCTCGCCGCCTTCCAGGAGACGGGACTCCCGATGCCGGCCACTCCCCCATTGCCCGGTGAACGCCGCACCCCGCAACGCCCGCCGGGCGGTCGTGACGTGCGGGTGCCCCCGATCGGGATGGACCCCAACCCGTCCGACCTCGACACCTCGGCCCCGGTCAACCCGCGGCCCGACCTCTCGCCCGAGCAGTATCGGGAGTCCGAAGCCGTGGGGGCGCAGATGGCCGGCATCTTGGTCCCCGGGGCGCTCGACTTCAACGAGGCGGAGGCGGCGGGGCTCCCCAGAGACAGCCGGCCCTACGTGCTCACCCTCCAGCAAGCCTTCACCCTGGCTCTGATCAACAGCCGGATCTACCAGTACCGGCTCGAGCAGATTTATCTGATGAGCCTGAACGTGACCCTCCAGCGGTTCGCGTTCATGCCGCAGTTCTACGCGGGCCTGTCCCCCCTGACCGGGGTGGCGCTGGGCGGCGGCCCGAGCCTCGGCGGCGGGTTCCCGCCCCCGGTCCCGGTCAACTCGTTCAATTATCAGACGATCGCGACCGGCTCGCCCCTCTCGAATTTGAATATCGGCACGATCGCCGGCGTGGGCAAGGTGTTCAACGACGGCGCCCGGCTCCTGATGGGCTACGCCAACCAGGTCGTCTTCAACTTCCTGGGGCACAACTCGCGCCAGCCCACCGTGACGTCGGCCCTGCCGCTGACGCTGATGCTGCCGTTCCTCCGCGGCGGCGGCCGCGCCGTCACGCTCGAAGCGTTGACCCAGGCCGAGCGTAACCTGGTCTACGAGGTCCGCAACTTCGCCAAGTTCCGCCAGGAATTCCTCGTGGCGAACCTGGTCGGGGGCTCATTCACCACCTTCGGCTCGGCGGTGCCGACGCTCGGCTACTCGAGCCCCGGCAACATCGACCCGACGACCGGTTTCATCAGTGTGCTCCAGGACCTCCAGGTCGTCGAGAACGACCGTCGCAACGTCACGGCCTTCGAGCGGATGGTCGAGGTCTACAGTGAGCTGATCCAGGGCGAGTCGTCGGGCCTGACGCAGCTCCAGCTCGACCAGATGGCCTCGAACCTCCTGAGTGCCCGGCAGCAGCTCGTCTCCGACCGCACCACCTACCGCTCCGACCTCGACATGTTTAAAATCCAATTGGGCCTGCCCCCCGACGTCCCGCTGGTCCTCGACAGGGGCCTGACGCGGAAGTTCACCGAGACCTTCGACGCGACCGACCGCTGGCAGCGCAACCCTAAGCGGGAGCTGAGCGAGCTGCCCGAGATCGCCGAGGGACTTCCCGTCCTGGAGGATGTCATCATCGATGGCCGATCCTGCCTGGCGGTGTACAAAGAAGGAAAATATCATGAGGACGACCTGGAGGCGCTGCTGCTGGCCGCGGAGCGGGTCGCGCTGGAACGCCGGCTCGACATCATGAACGCCCGGGCCCAGCTCTACGACGCCTGGCGGCAGATCCGGGTCACCGCCAACGCGCTGCTGGGCTATTTCAACGTCACGATCACCAACCAGTTCGTCACGCCGTCGACAACGACCAACCCCTTCGGCTTCCTCGAGCAGGCCAAGTCGTTCTCGCTAGTCCTCAACGCCGAGTTGCCCCTGGTCCGACTCGCCGAACGCAACGCCTTCCGCACGGCGCTGATCAACTACCAGCGGCAGCGGCGCATCCTGATGAACGCCGAGGACTTCCTCAAGTACCAGTTGCGTCAGGACATCAGAAACCTGCACCTGCAGTACTTGACATATGAAATCAACCGCAAGAACTTCGTCTTGAGCATCCGCCAGAAAGACCAGGCCATCGAGCAGATCATCGCGCCGCCGCAGGGGACGGCCGCGCAGGCCGCGGGCAATCAGGCCCCCCTCCAGACGACAAACCTGATCACGTTCCAGACCCGCTTGCTCGCGTCCGAGACCGCGCTGGCCACGGCGTGGCAGCTCTACCAACTCGCGCGACTGACCCTGTACCGCGACCTCGGCACCTTGCCCTATGACGAATGGGAGGCCTTCAGTGAACTTTTCCCTTCAGAGTACCGCCGCGACGATCACAACGCCGCCCGGGGCGCGGGACCTGCCCCAGCTCAATCGTCAGCGCCCCACCCGGCGCAAGCCGTCGGCCATTAAGGTGTTGACGATCGGCCTGGGGCTGGCCCTGGTGGTCGCGTTCGGGGTCGCCGCGAGCGTCCCCGGCACGCGGAAGACCCTGGCGAGGCTGTTCCCCAAGGCGGCCGCCGAGGTCATCTACTATGAGGTCCGGCCGGCCAACCTCCCCGTCATCGTCGTCGAGCGCGGCAGCCTCGAGAGCGCCAACAACGTCGACATCTTCTGCCAGGTCGAGGGTCAGACGCAGATCATCTCGATCGTCCCCGAGGGGACCCGCGTGACCAAGGGGCAGCTCGTCTGCGAGCTCGACTCCTCGGCGCTGAAGGACCAGTTGACCAACCAGGTCATCGCCACCAAGGGGGCCGAGGCCGCCTATCAGAACGCCCGGCTGACCCGCGAGGTCGCCGAGATCGCCGTGATCGAGTACGTCGAGGGGATCTACCGCCAGGACTTCCAGACCGCCAAGGGGGAGATCGCCCTGGCCGATTCCGACAAGACCCGCGCCGAGGACCGCCTCGAGTGGTCGAACCGGATGTTCCAGAAGGGCTACGTCTCGAAGGCCCAGCAGATCGCCGACGACCTGGCGCTGAAGAAGGCCATCTTCACGTTCGAGCAGGCGCAGAGCAAGCTGAAGGTGCTCGAGGACTACACCAAGAAGAAGACGATCAAGGAGCTGGAGAGCGAGGTCGAGAAGGCGCGGTCCGACGAGCTGGCCAAGGAGCAGACCTGGGGCCTGGAGAAGTCGAAGCAGGCGAAGCTCGAGAAGCAGATCGCCAACTGCAAGCTCTTCGCCCCCGGCGACGGCCTGGTCGTCTACGCCAACGACCCGAACCGCTTCGGTGGCAGCAGCCAGCCGCAGATTGAGGAGGGGGCGACCGTCCGGGAGCGGCAGAAGATCTTCAGCCTGCCCGACATCAGCAAGATGCGGGTCAACACCAAGGTGCACGAGTCGATGATCGACCGGCTCGCGACGGGCCTCCGCGCCCGGATCCGGGTCGACGCCTTCGCCGACCAGGTCCTGACCGGCTCGGTCGAGTCGGTGGCCCCCCTGCCCGACCCGAGTAACTTCTTCAGCTCGGACATCAAGGTCTACACCACGCTCGTCACGATCGAGCACGGCCACTCCGGGCTCCGGCCGGGGATGACGGCGCAGGTCGAGGTCGTGGTCACCGAGCTGCCCGACGTCCTCAGCGTCCCGGTCCAGGCGGTCCTCGAATACCAGGGCAAGGACCACGTCGCCGTCAAGACCGACGACGGCCACGACTGGAGGGTCGTCCGGCTCGGGACCTCCAACGACAAGCTCGTCGAGGTCCGCTCGGGGATCAAGTCCGGCGAGGTCGTCGCGCTCAACCCGATCGCGCTGATGTCCGAGGACGAGAAGCGCCGGGCGTTCGGCTCCGGCTCGTCGTCGGGCAAGGATGCCTCGAGGAAGGATTGGGGCGCCTCCCAGGGCGGCACCGTCACGGCGGTCGGCGCGTCCGGCACGCCCGGCGACAGATCCCCGGCCGGGCCGGACGCCAAGGGCGGCGCCGGGGGGAAGGCCAAGTCCAAGGCCAAGGGGAAGGCGGGCGCGTGCCGGATGATGGACCCGGCGACGCTCGAGAAGCTCAAGGCCGCCAGCCCCGACGAACAGCGCAAAATCTTGCTCGACCGCGGCGTCCCCGCGGAGCGCGTGGACATGATCCTGGAGCGGATCAACAGCGGCGGCGGATTCGGCGGCGGCGCCCCGGGCGGCGGGCCTCCGGGCGGCGGATTCGGCGGCGGCCCGGGAGGGCCGCATCCGTGATCGGCAACAACAACCATTCCGATCGGCCCGTCGTCGTCCGGCTCGGGACCTCCAACGACAAGCTCGTCGAGGTCCGCTCGGGG
>JAFANO010000494.1 GCA_019232645.1 Planctomycetaceae bacterium
ACGCCGTGATTTCCCTCGGCGGGCGGCCAGAGTCGAGCTTGATTTGATATCATCAGGCCTCATCTCATCTAAACGGCCTAACCGTCGTTGCAACGGAACCCGTTGCGTAGGGCCCTCTGAAAGGGTGTACGAAAAGCCAGTTTAGCCCTATAATTCGGCATGAAAGCCAAACACTCCAGGACAACGCCCAAACGCTATCCCTCCGATCTGACCCGCACCCAGTGGAAGCGGCTCCAGCGCCTCCTACCGCCGGCCAGGCCCGGCGGGCGGCCACGCGAAGTCAACCTGCATGCGATCCTCAACGGCATCTTCTACATCACCCGCGGCGGCTGCTCCTGGCGGATGATGCCCAAGGACCTGCCCCCCTGGAGTACGTGCTACGGCTACTTCCGCAAGTGGCGCAACGACGGTACCTGGGCGAAGGTCAACGACGCCCTGCGGACCCAGATCCGACACCGGGCCAAGACGAAAAAGAGTCCGAGCCTGGGCATCATCGACAGTCAGAGCGTCAAGACCACCGAGCAGGGCGGGCCGCGGGGGAAGGACCCGCACAAGGAGGTCAACGGCCGGAAGCGACACGTGGTCGTCGACACGCTGGGCTTGGTCGTGGCGGCGGTGGTGCACTCGGCGGGCATCCAAGATCGCGACGGGGCCAAGCTGGTGTTGAAGAAGCTCGTGGGCCGGTTCCCGCGACTGCAGAAGATCCTCGCCGATGGGATCTCCAACGGCGACATCGCCGCGTGGGCCAGACGGATCGGCGGCTGGATCGTGGAGCTGGTCGTGCGGCCGGCGGATGAGCCCGAGCAGGAGAAGGGGACGTTCCAAGTTCTGAAGTGGCGCTGGATCGTGGAGCGGACGTTCGCCTGGCTGGGCCGGTACCGGCGCTGGAGCAAGGATTCCGAGCGGACGGAGGCGTCGAGCGAGTCTTGGATCTACCTTGCTATGATTCATTTGATGCTCCGGCGTCTCGATCCGGCGTAATCTTACCTTTTCGTACACCCTTTGACGGCCCGGACGACCTCTGGTCGAGGGGAACCGGCCTCGCGGCCCGACGTCGCTACGTCCGCGACTGCCCCGGTGTGCGTTGCGCCTGCCGGACTCCCTGACGAGGTTTCTTGAGATGCCGGAAGACACGATCCCGCTCAAGAGGTTCTTCGAGGCCGTCGAGGAGCGGCTCTCCGCCTGCTCGGCTGATGAGCTGCGCTCGATCCTCCGCGCCATGGCCCAGGTCGTCGCCCCGAAGGACCGACAGGGATTTCTGGAAGCACTCGTCCCCAGCAAGGAGGCCGGCGACGTCATTCAGAGCGCCCTGCGACAGGATGACTTGCTGTCGGAAATCGACGACCTGGTCGCCGAGATCCGCGCGGAAATGGACAGAGCCGAAGACGCCTACGACGACTACTCCGGCGATCACTGGGACGACGAGGACAGCCTTGGTCCTTACGAGGAGTTCCTTACGCCGCTGGCCGAACTCTTCGACCGGACGGCCGGCGTGTTCGATTGCGGCCATCTGTCCCTGGCGCGGGACGCCTATCACAAGCTCTTCGACGGTCTCACCCTGGAAGACGATTACGGTCGGGGCATCCGGGCGAGCGATCTGCGCGACATCGACATGCGCGGGGCACGCGGCCGCTACCTGCGTGCCCTCTATGAGACCGAATCGCTCGCCAACCGGCCGGCACGGCTGTTCGAAGCGATGCAGGATTTCAGAGACCGCCTGGGGGACAGGCCGGTCATGCTGGAGGACCTGATCCGGGTTTCGGACCGGCCACTCCCCGACCGCGAGCCTTTCCTGCGAGCGTGGGTCGCCTTTCTCCGCGAACAGGAGGGCACCTCGGCCGATCGTTGGCTCCGCGAGGCGATCCGTTTGCGCGAGGGGACCAAGGGTCTCGCCGCCTTCGCCCGCAAGGAGGGCAGGACGCACCCGCGGGCGTATCTGGACTGGCTCGCCGCCCTGCAGGCCGAGGGGAAGACCATCCAGGTCATCGCGGCGGCGCGCGAGGCACTCCGGACGTTGCCGGCTGATCGGCCCATCCGCGCGGCCATCGCCGACCACCTTTGTGAAGCGGCCCGCCTCCGCGAGGACCCGAAGACCGTGCAGGAGGGCCGGTGGGAAGCCTTCACCGTCAAGCCGGGCCTCGGCCGCCTGCTCGACCTCTGGGACGCCATTCCGGATTCCCAGCGTCGGACCCGAATGCGCCAGGCCGGGCGTCACCTGGATCAGTTCCTCAAGCGCCAGAGCCGACGCGCGGTCGAGATCGAGGAATTCAATGACTCGATGGACGACGACCTGGAAGCCCCGGCCTGGGTCGATCGGGCCCTGCTCGCGCATGCCCGGATGCTTGCCGGAGACTGGAAAGCCGCCCAGGCCCTGGCGGCCGATGCCGAGGTCCTGGGATGGAGCTCGTTGGACAACCCCCAGGGCGTGGTCGTCCCGGCCTGCCTGGTGCTCCTCTCGGGCCAGGCGGCTGCCCCTCCCGCCAACCTGGCCCGCTTGTGGGATTGGGCCCTGGAGGGCAGTACGTACCTGTCCGGTTATGATGAGAGGCCCGGGGATCAGAAGCGGCTGAAGTCGGTCTATCAGGAGGTGATGTCACGGGTCCGGTTGAAGGAGGCCCAGGCCGAGTCGCTCTTGTCGTGGTGCGTTGAGGTGGGCGAGCGGAGGGCCTGCGC
>JAFANO010000540.1 GCA_019232645.1 Planctomycetaceae bacterium
CGCTGTTCGACGGGGGGCCGTCGGGGGCGGCGCGGCTGCGGGCCGAGCTGGCGCAGGATCGGGTACTGCGGACGTCGCTCCAGGAGGTCCGGCGGTTGCAACGCGAGCGGGCCGAGGCGGCGGCCGCGGGGGCAACCGACCGGGCCGCGGGGTCGGCCGATCCGGCGGCGCCGACCGAAGCCAATCTCGAGGCGGAAGTCCTGTGCATGACGGCGGAAGCGACCGCGTCGACCGAAGCCAACGGGGCGGCGGTCGGGCCGGTCGCGCGGCTGGACATCGCGGCGCCGACCGGACCCAACCCTGAGGCAGCCATTCCCTCCGGGACGGTCGTCGCGGTCGCGCCGAGCGAAGCCGACGCCGAGCAGGAAGTCCGGTTCGTGTCGGCGGCAGCGGCCGCGTCGACCGGACCCGACGCCGGCTCGGAGATCGCGCGGGGTGGCCAGCGCAGCGTCGAGACCCCGGCGGTTGGGCCGACGCCTTGGGGTCTCGAAGGCGGAGGCGAGGCCCCGGCCCTCCGACCCGACCCGGTCGCGCCGAACGAACCCGATTCCGGGTCGCAACTCCTGTTCGCGCTGGCGGCAGCGGCCGCGCCGACCGGACCCGACGCCGAGGTGAGCGGGCCGGCGACGCCGACCGGACCCGGTGCCCCGGAGGTCGTCACGGCCGGGTCGGCCGGTAGGACCGTGCCGGCCGAACCCAAGGACCAGCGGCCACGCGGCGGCCTCGGCGATCCGCCCGAAGTGGGCGTACAGGCCCTCCCGGCTGGGCCGGTTGGAGGAGGGGGCGACGACCAGGGCCCCGTCGGCGCCTTCCCGCGCGGCGAACCGCGTCGGGCGGACGGCCGCGGCGGTCGCGCCGGATCCGGTCCTGGCCCGGACCCGGGCGCGGCCGGCCGGTCGCTCGACCTCGGTCCCGACCAGGTGTGCCCGTGCGGGTTGACCTACCGAGATGCCTGAGAGACCGAGACCGGAGCCGCGTTGCCGGGCGGTTTTCGGAGTGGTGGGCGGTGCCGACCCCACGAAGAACGACGTGCCGGCGACGACCCCGATCAATCAGGGTGCAATGGGGCCGCGACGGGATCGGCGAAACCGCACAGGAAACGTGCTCTAAATCTTGGCCTATCAATCCTTTACGTTTCGTTAAGTGGCATCCGGATCCATCTCCGTTTGGGGGAATCCCTCCGCGAGCCGGTGGGCGCGGATCCCGGCCCTGGCCCCGTCCAAGTCCGTGCGCGATCCAGGACCATCTCGTGCACCGCTCGCTGCATCTCGAGCAAGGAAGGGGAATCGGGCGGGAAGCCGAGGGGTTCCTGGAATTGCTCGGGCGTGGGGTCGGAATTGCGCGAGAGCAGGAGGATGGTCAGGGCCAACTCGGCGCGGAGGCGCTCGGCAACATCTTCGGCTTCGAAGATGGCCACGAAGGTGGCGTCGTACTCGGGGTCGGAGTGATCGGACCGACGTCCGGGGAGCGACCAAAACTGACCATCGGCCAGGCGAATCGTCGTCCCCTCACTGAAGGTCGATCGGCGTCGCGCCTGTTCGTCAAGCATCTCTTCGCGGGGGAACACTCCCAATCCCATGGCGCCTCGAGACATCTGAGGACGATGGCTTTCCCGAAAGCAAGATGGGCCGGGCATTTTCACTCATTATCGATGGAATGCGTATGCGGGGTTGGCCGGGTCGAAGTCGAGCGTCGTCAACGTGGCGTTGAGGTTCAGGTCCTCGTAGGCGTAACGCTCGGCCAAGAGCAAGTCGCCCTCATGTCCCGGCCCTGGCCATTCATAATTGCTGATATGCATAGGGATCCGGGTCTCGGGGTCGTAGAGGACCTCGGTGCGGGCGAAGGGGCGTTCCGGTCTCTGGCGCGGATGGGTGTGGAGCGATCGGAGCCAGGCGCGGCCGTCGGGTCCGGTGGTCCGGTCGAGGATGGTCACCGCCTCGGGGTCGTCGAGGTCCATGCGGCGGAATCCGATCAGCTTCTTCGTGAGGTTGGCCAGGCCGGCCTCGGTGATCGGGTGCCGCGACTCGGCCAGCACCCGGGGCGAATCTGGGGGGACGGCCAGCCGGGGGATGAGCCAGCCGGTGACCCCCGGCGTGTGGGTGATCACCTTGTTCTCGTGGTGCCCCTCGGCATAGACCACTTCCTTGCCCTCCTTGGGGGCGAGGAACTTGAGGTAGACGGCGAACGGTCGATGCCGGACCTTCATCGCCAGGGTCTGCTCCGGCACGAGGACGCCGTTGAGCCGCTCCTGCTTGCGGAAGATGGCCGTATATCCCGGGACGCGCTCGAGCCGCTCGGCGGCGGTCAGGAGCGTGGCCAGAAGCAGCCTCTTGGCGGGCATCCCCTCGAGGCTGCCGTCGGGCCAAGGGGGCGGGACGTCGATCCGCGCCGGGGACGCGAGCGGCTCGGGCTTCGACGCGTCGATGAAGGGCGCCGACGAGTCCTCGAGCGGCGCGGTCAGCGACCAGCTCAACCCCGCCAGCACTCCGGGAAGTCCGAGGACCAGGAAGGCTGCACGCCACCATCCCCGCCGCGCCCACGTCGCGATCCGAAAAAAGCTTGCTACCATGCAATCAGCCCCCTTGTCGCCGAACCAGGGTCGCGCCCGGGGAGGGGAAGGAACTGCCGACCCGCGGGACCTGAAGGAATATATCGATGAATGTGTGCGAAAAGTTCACTGTCGTCGACGCTCCCCGCCATCATCGGCGCGATGCCCCCATCCCGAGGGAGTTGCGGGCGGCCGGCGCCGCGGCCGGGCCGCGGCGAATTGACCGTGGTAGGGTCGGGCGTCTAGGATAGAATTTGATCCATCGACACACTCTGCCGGTCCGGGGTCGTGCCTGTCTCGATGGCTTGGACCGGAAAGGCAAGCACGGCCGGTCGAACGGAGGAGGCTATTCGCATCATGACGCAGATTGAGCAGGCGCGCCAGGGGACCATCACACCCGAGATGGAGTACGTCGCCCGGCGCGAGGGCCTGAGCCCCGAGCTGATCCGGGCCGAGGTGGCGCGCGGGCGGATGGTGATCCCGGCCAACACCGTCCACCTCAAGCTCGGCCTGGAGCCGATGGCGATCGGTATCAAGGCCAAGTGCAAAATCAACGCCAATATCGGCAATTCGGCCGTCACCTCCGACATCGATAACGAGCTGGCCAAGCTGAAGATGGCGGTGGACCTGGGCGCCGATACCGTGATGGACCTGTCGACCGGCGGCAATATCGACGCGATCCGCGCCGCCATCATCGCCGCCAGCCCCATCCCCGTCGGCACCGTGCCGATCTACCAGTCGATCCAGGGGGTCAAGCACGTCGAGGACCTCTCCGAGCAGGACCTGCTCGACATGGTCGAGCACCAGGCGCGGCAGGGGGTCGATTACATGACCCTGCACGCGGGCATCCTCCGCGATTACATCCACCTGACGGCGCACCGGGTCACCGGGATCGTCTCGCGGGGCGGCTCCTTGATGGCGCAATGGATGATGGCGCACAAGAAGGAGAACCCGATCTACACCCGGTTCGAAGACTTCTGCGAGATCATGCGGCAGTACGACGTGACCTGGAGCCTCGGCGACAGCCTCCGGCCCGGCTCGATCGCCGACGCCTCCGACGCGGCGCAGTTCGCCGAGCTGAAGACGCTGGGCGAGCTGACCCGGCGCGCCTGGGCGCGCGGCTGCCAGGTGATGGTCGAGGGCCCCGGCCATATCCCGATGGACCAGATCGCCATGAACATGGAGATGCAGGCGATCGAATGCGACGAGGCGCCGTTCTACGTGCTCGGTCCACTGGTCACCGACGTCGCCCCGGGCTACGACCACATCACCTCGGCCATCGGCGCAGCCCTGGCCGGCTGGCACGGCGCCAGCATGCTCTGCTACGTCACGCCCAAGGAGCACCTGGGCCTGCCCGAGGTCGAGGACGTGCGCCAGGGCGTCATCGCCTACAAGATCGCCGCCCACGCCGCCGACCTGGCCCGCCACCGCCCCGGCGCCCGGGACCGCGACGACGCCCTCAGCCGGGCACGCTATCACTTCGACTGGGAAGAACAGTTTCGGCTGTCGCTCGACCCCGAGACCGCCCGCCGGATGCACGACGAGACCCTGCCGCAGGAGGCCTTCAAGACCGCCGCGTTCTGCAGCATGTGCGGGCCGAAGTTCTGCTCGATGCGGATCACCGAGGACCTTCGCAAAATGGCGGGGGAGGCGGCGGGGCTGGTTTCGCTCGCGCAGTAGCCAGTAGCCAGTAGCCAGTAGCCAGTAGCCAGTA
>JAFANO010000572.1 GCA_019232645.1 Planctomycetaceae bacterium
ATCTCTGGCCCGGTCATGAGTCGCTCGGCCCGCATGGACCCGGGTTCTGTCGTGCGGATGCCAGAGTGGCGGAGTAGAGCGCCAGCGACCGACGGCCCATCGCCTCGCATCGGAATTCGGCGATCGCCCGGGCCCGGGCGCCGGAGGCCAGGCGGTCGCGCAGGCCGGGTTCCTCCAGGAGCCGGCGGGCCGCGGCGGCGAACGCGGCCGGGTCGTCCACCGGCACCGTCAGGCCCGTCTCCTCGTGGCGGCTGACCCAGGGCACGCCGCTGTGCGGGATCGCGGTGTTGATCACCGGGCAGCCGCTGGCCATGGCCTCGACCTGCACCAGCCCGTACGACTCGCCGCGTGAGTTCGAGGGGAACCAGAAGGCGTCCGCCGCCAAGTAGTGGGCGATGAGGTCCTCGTCGCGGGGCATCTTGCCCAGGAACCGGACCCGGCCCTCGAGATCCAGCCGCGCGGCGAGCCGTTCCAGCCGCGTCTGCATCGGCCCGTCGCCGGCGATCAGCAACGTGCCGGGGACGGACCGCAGGGCATGCATCGCGGTCTCGAGGCCCTTGTAGTAGACGAGCCGGCCGCAGGCGAACCAGAGCGGGCCGGGATGGGAGCTTCGCAAGAGATCGCCACGCTCCACGACCTCGGGGGACGGATTCAGGAACGGTTCGAGGTCCAGGCCGATCGGCAGGACGGCCACCCGGCCGGCGCAGCGCCGAAGTAGCGACGACCCAGCTATGTAGGGCGGCGACGTCGTCAAGACCAGCCGTGCCCGGTCGTAACAGGCCCGTTCGATCGGGCTGAAGAGCAGGCGACACAATCGTTGTTTGACGACGTCACTGTGATGGCTCACCACCAATGGCCTGCGATCACTGGAGAGCATCAGCCCGAGGATCATCGAAGGGTTCGGGGTGTGCAGATGCAGCAGGTCGGCCTCGGAATCGCGGATCAGCCGCGGCAGGTCGGGGCAGTGGTCGAGCTTGCAGAAACTCGTCGCCCGGCGGAGCCGCACGACTTCGACCGGCCCGTCCCGCTCGACGCGGGTCGCCCGGCCCCGCTCGTGGTCCATGCAGATGACTCGCACCGAGCAGCCCAGCATCGCCTGCGCATGGGCCAAGGACCGTACCGTTCGCTCGATGCCGCCGTGGGCGGGGTGGAAGAATTTGCCCAGATGGACGATCCGCAACGACGACCCGTGCGGTCCCATGGTCGACCCACTCGGCCGGGAGTCGTCGGCAACGTCGCCGACGACATGTGGATGTCGTTTCGGGGGTGCCTGGGTCGGCAAAAAAATACTCTTTATTAAATTATTGTACATTATTAAATGTGATGTGTGTTCAGATGGTTTGACATCTCGGAGCTGCGTCGGACGCTACGTCGCATCGGCCGGGCGACGGGGCCGCGAAGGGTAACGGGGGAGGGACGTCCATTTCGAGCCGGCCCTCCAGCACCTGGACGAGTTCCCCCACCCTGTCGAGATAGCGGGACCGGCACGCCTCGACATTCCCCGCGATGCGGAGGATCCCCGCCGGGACGCCCCCGACGGAGAGGGTATGGACGACCGACCAGTTCGGCTCGTCTTCCGACGCCGCCGGCAAGCTCCAGAGGCCGTGGTAGGTCTCGCCGGCGGCGGGCATGTCGATCGCGAGCTCGACGCGCCACACGCCCAAGGCCTCGACCTCGCGGATCAGGGCGTCCCAGACCCCCGCCCAGTCCCGGATGCCGTGGAGGTGGCACTCCTGCCGGACGGCCCCACGTCGAGCGGCCCCCCACGTCAAGAAGAGCGCCACGGCCGTCTGGAGCCGGAACGAGAGGAGCCGCAACTCGGACCTGCCGAACGTATTCGTGAACACGAGCAGCCCGACGGAGATGACGACGGCGAGGCCGGCCATGTGGTCCCCCATGCCATACTCCCTCGCCAGCGTGGCCCCGACGGCCCCGAGGATCGCCAGGCCGATCGCCGCGCCCAGCGCGGCGACCGCGCCCCCGAGGCGATTCCGGAGGCGATGGTGGATGTGCCCGTGGTCGGGGTTGTACAGCGAGCGACCCGTGAGCCAACGTCGGCAGAGCGCGGTCGCGACGTCCAGCAGGGGCAGGGTCAGCAGCGCGACCAGGGGCGGCAATGACACGGCGGTGTTGGGCCCGTCGGAGCAGGCCCGGACGGACAGGGCGGAGACCATCATCCCGAGCGTCATGCTCCCCGCATCACCCAGGTAAATCCTGGCCGGCGGGAGATTCTCCCTGAGGAACGCGGCCAACGCACCCGCGAGGGCCAGCCCGACGAGCGCGTCTTCCACGCGCCCCGACCCGTACGCGAGGAAGGCGATCGCCAGGGAGGCAACGAGGCCCAAACTGCCGCAGAAGCCGTCCATCCCGTCCATCAAGTTGAATGCGTTGATGACCAGGAGAATCCAGAGGGTCGTGATGGGATAGTCGAATATCCCCAGCTCGACCTCGGCCCCGAAACAGCTCAAGGCGTCGATCCGCGGGCCCAAGCCGACCAGGATCAGGGCCGCGATCACCTGTCCGGCGAGCTTCTGACGACCGCGCAGGCCGTACCGGTCGTCGGTCACTCCCAGGGCAAGGATCATGGTGGAAGCGATCGCGAGGGCCGCGTGGAACCAGCCCGCGCCTGCCGCCTCCCCGGTGCCCGAGGAGCAGCCGAGCAGGCTGATGCCCCACCCGGACCAGGTCGCCAACCACACCGCAACGCCCCCGCCGAGCGGGATCGGCGCCTCGTGGAGTTTCCTCCGCCGGTCGGGACTGTCCACGAACCCCACCGCGAGCGCGATCCGGCGGACGGCCCGGATGGCGCACAGGCCGATCAGGAACGCGGCCAACGGGGCGACCAGGAGCGAAGGGCCGAGCATGGTGGGACCCCAGTGGTGGAGTTAGCTCATCTCACGGCGCCACTCGAACACGGCCTCTACGTATGCAGCCGCCGGGCGGGAGAGCGCATCATGGCGAGCGTCTGTCGCTTCCTGACGACACGGCCTCAGCTCAAGGTCAACGATATCGAAGAGTGCGGTGGCTCGATCCGGGGAGCGAAAGTTCCTGGGATTCACGATCTCGAACGACGCCGAGCCGACCCGGCAGATCGCCGCGAAGGCCCTGGAGAAGTTCAAGGAGCGGATCCGGGAATTGACGCGTCGGACGCTCGGGGTCAGACTACCGCAGCTCATCGCGACGTTGGCGCGATACGCCATTGGCGCGATACTTGGTCGGCTGGCGAGGCTACTTCGGCTTCTGCCTGACGCCCATCGTGCTGCGAGGACTGGACTCATGGATTCGTCGCCGACGCTCGTTGGATGCTTGGCTGGAACAGAACCAGGCCCCCTACACGATCGAGGTCGTCAAACGTCCCGCCGACGCCAACGGGTATGGGAAACTGCCACGGCGCTGGGTCGTCGAACGCACGTTCGCGTGGCTGGGACGATACCGGAGGAACAGCAAAGACGATGAGCGGCTTGTCGAGTCGAGCGAGAGTATGATCAAGATCATATAGATTAATCATATTCTAATTCTTGACTGCGATCGCCAGTCCATTGTTGACGAAAGAGCACGGACACGATCGCAGGCACCTTATTTTCAGAGCAGCCTCTTAGCTCGACTATTGCCGTTTTCCATCTGGCCCTTGTTTTTAAGGGGATTACAGCAGTTGGCTCCGCAAGGGTGGAGTGAGCTCAAACCCTAGTTTTTCCGGGGTTGTCGAGCACGGTCCCCGAAAAACGGCAAAAGTCGAGCTCAGGGGGCGCCGGAAAACAAGTTGTCCGTTTCTGACTACAACGGGCTTATTGGCCGCATCGACCAACCCCGCAATGATCGACTTGTTTTTCGGCGACCCTAAGCGATGCGTTGTCGGTTCGCAACTTGCAATATCCGCTCAATACGACGAGGCGAATTTAATTAATGTTTTTCTTACATAAAATATATTAAATTGTGCTCGAGAGTAAGTGGCTGAAGCTCTGTAATAATTGAAAGTTCCACCAAAATGATTCAAAAATGATGTTCGCGTGACTGTCATGGACCTGCTGTCGTGTGCGGTAGAAAAGTGAAGGGGACGGCAGTGTTCCTCATGACATCCCTGGGCATCCCACACTTCACCTGTTGCCCGACATGTGTCAAAACATGAGGCCTCGCCTTGCAGATCCGCGCCAGTGCTGCCACCATTACTGAAGTCCACCATTACTGAAGTCCATCGATCCTGACACGAGTCTTTGTCTCTGTGTCAGACTTTAAATTCCTATAAAATGCGATGTCAAGCCATTTCCTTAATTACGGCTCTTCCGCAAATCTCGGGCGATTTTTACATCTAAGTGACATGAT
>JAFANO010000019.1 GCA_019232645.1 Planctomycetaceae bacterium
GGGGTCTCGCTCTGTACGCTTGTCACCTTCGACCCGTGAACGGGTACGTCTTGCAATTGACCGGCCGCGGTGCGGGTCGAATCAAGGGCGTCGTCGAGTTCGCGGTAGGCCAGCAGTCCGGCATCGCTGGTGACCTTGGCGCCGAAGAATCGGAGCCGGAGACGGCGGTAGAATTGGGGTCGAAGCGGTTCGGTTGGGCAGTGACCGAAATCCAATCCTCCGGGCCGCCATGAACCTCTGGGGGCGATGGCCGATTAAGGCGTCGAGCTTTACTTCTCCATGGTCATGAACAGGGTGTTCAATCCCTCCGCCAAGGCCGGATGTGCGAAGATACCGTCTTCGAGGGCGGTGTAGGGCAGCTTGGCCATCATCGCGATCTCGAGCATCGACATGATCTCGCCACCTTCGACAGCCAGCACGGCCGCGCCGAGGATCTGCCGATTCTCCACATCGACGACGGCCTTGATGACGCCGCGGGGCTCGGCCATCTCCAAGGCACGGGCCACCCAACTCGTGGGGATTCTCGCGACGCTGATCGTGCGGCCCTGCGCTCGTGCTTCCTGTTCCGTCAGGCCGATCCGCCCGAGCTGAGGATCGATGTACACTGTGTAGGGAACCAATCGGTCCTTCGTAGTCGATTGCCCGCCGCGGAGCAGGTTGTTACGGATGATGCGATAGTCATCATACGAGATGTGTGTGAATGCTGGACCGCCCTTGACGTCCCCCAGGGCATAGATGCCGGCCACGTTCGTCTCGAGCCGGTCGCTCACTGGGATGAAGCCGCATGCATCGACCTGCACGCCAGTGGCGCCGAGGTTCAGCCCGTCGCTATTCGGCACCCGTCCCGCCGCAACGAGGAGGTGTGAGCCGGCGATGGTTCGGTCCCCTGCCGGGCCGCGCAGTTGCAACACGACGCCGCGAACGGCAGTCTGCACCCGGGTCGCCTCGGTCTGGAGCAGGACCTCGATGCCGTCCTCCTGAAGCACCCTGTGAACTTCCTCGGCGACGTCCGGGTCCTCCCGTGCGAGAAGCTGCTTGCCGCGCTGCACCACGGTGACGGCGCTACCGAAGCGGCGAAACATCTGGCCGAATTCCAGGCCGATGTAGCCGCCCCCCAGGATCAGCAGATGCTCCGGCAACGCGCTCAGCTCCATGATCGTGGTGGAGTCGAGGGCGTCGACGGAATCGAGCCCGTCGATGGCAGGTCGCGCCGGTCGGGCGCCGGTGTTGATGAAAATCGCATCGGCAGTCAGCGTCCGCGCGCCACCTGCCTTTAGCGTCACTTCGACGACCTTGGGCGCTGTGAAGCGGCCTTCACCGAAGATGAACTCGACGTTTTCGGCCTTCTCCAGCCGACGCTGCCCCCCCGTTCGGAAGTCGTCCACGATTGTTTGCTTGCGTCGGCGGACTTGCGTCATGTCCACGGCCACCGGACCACAGCGCACACCGTACTCGGCGGCGCGCCGGGCCAGGTAGGCGACGCGGGCACTGGCGACCATGGTCTTGGTTGGCGTGCACCCCACATTGACGCAAGTGCCGCCAACGTACTCCCGTTCGACGACCGCGGTCCGGCGACCGGCGCCGCCCAGGTCCAGGGCCAGCGGTTTTCCCGCCTGGCCGGTGCCCAGGACGATCGCGTCAAAACGCTCCGGCTCCATGATAATGCCTCGGCAACAAAGAAGAGTTGTGCGGTTGTCACGCGATCTGCCTGCCGGAAGCTGTTCTCATTTTATGCGCTGATCGCTGGGGACGAACCCCGTTGGAGACACGGACGCGAAGAAGTTGCATGAAGGGATCAGCTAAGCCGGTAGGTCACCGGGCCGTCCTCCCTACCCATGTGCGCGTCGGGTCTGATCGGCCGACGCCGAGCAGCAGCACATCCCCGGCGCCCTCCCCGACACCGGCCGGGTGGCGGGCGAGCCGAAGGGGCCCGCCTTGGGATGAGTCGCTCCCAGCCGCAGACGGAGAGGAGGAAGCTCGGGATCTCCTGCCTCAATCCGTGCCACCCGGGTAGAAGTTCTGCCGCCCGCGTGGCACCGGTCTGGTGGCACTTCCCTCCGTTCCCCAAGTCGTCTCGGCTCGCCAAATCCTCGAGTCACGCCAACCCCTTGCTTCACGAAGCGAAGCCCCCGAGCCGAACACCACCGGAACGGCATTTGCCTTATGGGGAATCGGGTGAGGGCAGGAGCAGGGTGGAGATTACCATCCACGACAACCGGAAGCCCCTGATCTCTCGGTTCGGAACAGGGGGGCAGCCATCTACCAGCCCTCTGTCTACCCCAGGTCGAACCGCAGGGCGCGGTCGTTCTTCGGCATTGAAGTGGCCCCATGACATGTTGCGCGAGTGGCCCTTTCAACGGTACCACCGCCGCGTACCATTCGGGTAGGAATTTGCGGCACGGCCGCGCAATTCAGGGAGTCATGGCGATGCAACCCCGGCTCGATTACACGAAGGCGTCCCCCGGCACCGTCAGGGCCCTGTTTGGCCTGGAGGTCTACCTCCACGGCTGCGGGCTGGAGCACGGGCTCCTACACCTGGTGAAGCTGCGGGCCTCGCAGATCAACGGCTGCGCCTACTGCATCGATATGCATTCAAAGGACGCCCGCGCGGCCGGCGAGACCGAGCAGCGGCTCTACCTGCTCGACGCCTGGCGCGAGGCCCCCTTCTACACCGACCGCGAGCGTGCGGCGTTCGCCTGGACCGAGGCGGTGACCAAGGTGACCGAAGGGCATGTCCCCGACGCGGTCTTCGAGGAGGTCCGCGAGCAGTTCAACGACAAGGAACTCGCGGACCTGACCATGGCGATCGCCGCGATCAACGCCTGGAACCGGATGGCGATCAGCTTTCGCGCCTTGCCCGGCGGTTACCAACCGGGGCAGTTCAACCACCTCCTGGAAAGGCAGGCCCACTGATGCGCACCGTGATCGCGATCGCCCTCGGGGCGGCATTGGGGGCCGGCGGCTTCGCGCTGGCCCAACACGACAAGCACGGGGATGCCGCGAAGGTCAAGTCGCTGCTGGAGCAGGACGTCTCCGAGAAGATCGACGGCAAGGAGGCGCGGGTCTCCGCGATCGAGGTCTCGTACGGGCCGGGGGGCTTCACCCCGCCGCACCGCCACCCCGGCGCGGTCTTCGGGCACGTGCTGGAGGGAGAGTTCGAGGCCCAGCTCGAAGGCCAGCCGCTGCGGAAGCTGAAGGTCGGCGACACGTTCTACGAGCCGACCATGGCGCTCCACTCCGTCTCGCGGAACCCGAGCAAGACGGCGAATACGCGGCTCCTCGCCGTCATCCTGCACCCGCGGGACGCCAAGGAATTGGTGATCCTGGAGAAGCCCAAGCATTGAGCCCCCTCGCCCGGGGAATGACGACGCCCCGGCCCCCGTTCGGGATGGCGGGCGGGTGCCGGGGCGCGAGTGGCGGCCGGGTCCTGATTCTCGCTCCGGATGATTCCGTCTGATTTTCGGGTCGACTGTGCCTTGTCGGGCTTGTGTACCAGGGCCCTGGCAGGGCGGACTTTGGGCTCGTCGCTGCGGCGAATGGGGATTGAATCATGCGATCGACGAAGAGACTCTCCAACGCGGCCCCCGTCGCCATGCGCATGGCGCTGGCCGCCGGATTCTTATCGGCGGTGGCCGACCGTTTCGGACTATGGGGGCCGATCGGCACACCGGGGGTGTCGTGGGGCGGGTTCGCCAAGTTCCTGGATTATACCGCAACGATTCTCCCGTACCTGTCGACCACGCTCGTGGCGGTTGCAGGCTGGGCGGCGACCGTGGCCGAGATCGTGCTGGGCGTTGCACTCCTCGCCGGCGTGCGCGTTCGCCTGGCCGCGCTCGCCAGCGGAGTCCTGCTTCTCACCTTCGCCATCGCCATGACGACCGCGCTCGGCCCCGAGGCGCCGCTGTCGTACTCAGTCTGGACGGCGGCGGCCGGAGCCTTCTTGCTGGCCCAGGACCAGCCGGCCGCGTCGTGGGCTCTTCACTCACGAGAAAAACCCTCTACCGAGGTGGCATCCTCGGGGATTTCCTCGGGTCCCGTGTCCACCTGCCACTCTCAGTGAAACGGCTGGGGAAAAACGGGCGCAACATCGGCCTCCCCGAAATCGGCCACACTGTCATCGTGATGACAGATTGGTATCCTCTCGGCGATTAGGATCTTCTTCGGGTGACCCGTCGCGAACGAGGAGTAGCCTTCCCGCGACCCATC
>JAFANO010000195.1 GCA_019232645.1 Planctomycetaceae bacterium
AGCCCGGATCGGCCGAGGCTGGAGATTCCGCGCCCGCTCGCGTATCCTGAGGTTAGGTCGTGATGATCATCCGGCACCTTGAGACAGGGTGCGGGCCGGCTGGACAAACGGGAGGGCTCAGGTCGGGGCGTCGGCTGTCTTGCACAGTCGCCGATCGCCGCGGCGGGAGGGAAATCATCCCCGGCCGCAAGCTCGAACTCTTACGATGGCTCCCGAAGTGACGCCTCGTCCATCGCACCGAAACCGTCTCATCGAGGTGCCTCCCGCGCATTTCTCAACCCGAGGGACCTCTCATGACGCTTCTCGAATCCCTGAAGAAATACTCGGTCGTTGTCGCGGACACGGGCGATATCGAGGCGATCGCCCAGTTCAAGCCCCAGGACGCCACGACCAATCCATCGCTGCTCCTCGCCGCGGCGCAGCAGCCGCGTTATGCCCACCTCGTCGAGAAGGCGCTGCATGAGGCCAGCGAGGAGGGCGGCGATCAGGCGGCCCAGGCCGAGGCGTTCATGGACCGCCTCTCCGTCAACTTCGGCTGCGAGATCCTGGAGATCATCCCGGGCCGCGTCTCGACCGAGGTCGACGCGGGCCTGAGCTTCGACACCGAGGGGTCGATCGCCAAGGCGCACCGGTTGATCGGCCTGTATGAGCAGGCCGGCATCGACCGCGAGCGCATCCTGATCAAGGTCGCCAGCACGTGGGAGGGCGTCCGCGCCGCCGAGCGGCTCGAACGCGAACGGATCCACTGCAACCTGACGCTGCTGTTCAGCTTCGCCCAGGCGGTCGCCTGTGCCGAGGCCAAGGTGACGCTCATCTCGCCGTTCGTCGGTCGGATCTACGACTGGTACAAGAAGGACCGGGGCGTGTCCGACATCCCGGCCGACGAGGACCCCGGGGTCGCGTCGGTGACCCGGATCTACAACTACTGCAAGAAGTTCGACTACAAGACCCAGGTCATGGGCGCGAGCTTCCGCAAGGTCGAGCAGATCATCCGCCTGGCCGGGTGCGACCTGCTGACGATCAGCCCCGACCTGCTCGAGGAGCTGGATCAGGCCCAGGGCGAGGTGACCCGCGCCCTCTCTCCCGAGAAGGCCAAGGCCAGCGACCTGGAGAAGATCCACCTCGACGAGAAGACGTTCCGCTGGATGCACAACCAGGACCAGATGGCCGTCGAGAAGCTGAGCGAAGGGATTCGCAGGTTCTACGCCGACGCGCGCAAGCTCGAGAAGTACGCTCAGACCGTGGTGACCCAGCAAGTCGCTCGGTGAGTGGCTGGACGGGACTACGTCACGTCGCGATGGTCGCGAGCACGCACACCACCCCGACGGCGACAGCGCCGCGCCATCCGGAAGATGCGTCCGTTTCTCCGCGATCGAGGGCAGCCCCGTCCTGCCCCTCGTCTCGCGGGCCGTCGTGGGGCGATCGGTCCCTGTCCTCCGCGGAGTTGTCGCGGCAGGTGAGGCCGCGAAGCACCGAGCAAACGAAAGCGTCGCGCGCCCCGGGGCGAGCGACACACGTGCCCAGGCATCGGACTCTTCTGTTTCGTTTTTTCTCATTGAACCTCATCCGGGGCGAGCGACACGAGGGCCGAGGCATCGGACGACGAGGCGGCGGTCGGGCCCGCCCGGGTGGGTTCCCCGCGCGTTTTCTGCCTCGCCGCATCCGAACGGGCTCGAGCCCTCGACCACCCGCTCGACGAGCCCGAGATCCATCCAACTGAACCCCCGCGTCGAGGCCGGCGAGGTGAGCGGGCGGTCGCTCGGCGCCTTGCTCGGTCCAGGGTCGGGTCGGGCCTCCCCGGCCGCGAGCGGCCCGTCTCGGGGGCTCGAAGGGGAGATACCCATGAGCGTGACGCCGCTACGACAGCGCGCGGCCTGGAAGGCGCTGGAGGCCCATTATCAGGGGATCCGCGACCTGCACCTCCGCCAGCTCTTCCGCGACGACACGGGGCGCGGCGAGCGCCTGACGGTCGAGGCCTGCGGCCTCTTCCTGGATTACTCGAAGAACCGCGTCACCGACGAGACGCTCAAGCTCCTGGTCCAGTTGGCCGAGGAATCCGGCCTCCGGGACCGGATCGACGCCATGTTCCGGGGCGAGAAGATCAACGTCACCGAGGGTCGCGCCGTGCTCCATGTGGCGCTGCGCGCCCCGAAGAGCGTGTCGATCGTTGTGGACGGCCGGGACGTAGTGCCCGAGGTCCACGCGGTCCTCGACAAGATGGCCGACTTCGCCGACCGGGTCCGCGGCGGGGCGTGGAAGGGACACACCGGCAGGCGGATCAAGAACGTCGTCAACATCGGCATCGGCGGCTCCGACCTCGGGCCGGTGATGGCCTACGAGGCGCTGAAGCATTACAGCTACCGTGGCCTGACGTTCCGGTTCGTCTCCAACGTCGACGGGACCGACTTCGCCGAGGCCACGATCGACCTCGACCCGGCCGAGACGCTCTTCCTCGTCGCCTCGAAGACGTTCACGACCCAGGAGACGATGACCAACGCCCGGACGGCCCGCGCCTGGTGCCTCAACGCCCTCTGCGACGAGTCGGCGGTGGCCAAGCACTTCGTCGCCATCTCGACCAACGCCCACGAGGTCAGGAAGTTCGGCATCGACACGACGAACATGTTCGAATTCTGGGACTGGGTCGGCGGCCGTTACTCGATGGATTCGGCCATCGGCCTGTCGACCATGATCGCGATCGGCCCCGGTCGGTTCCGCGAGATGCTCGCCGGCTTCCGCGCCATGGACGAGCACTTCCGGACCGCCCCCTTCGACCGCAACCTGCCGGTCCTGCTCGGGCTCCTGGCGGTCTGGTACACCGACTTCTTCGGCGCGGAGACGGTCGCCATCCTGCCCTACGACCAGTATCTCAAGCGCTTCCCCGCCTACCTCCAGCAGTTGACCATGGAGAGCAACGGCAAGTCGGTCACGGTCGACGGCGAACGCGTCTCGTACGCGACCGGCCAGATCTACTGGGGCGAGCCGGGGACCAACGGCCAGCACTCCTTCTATCAGCTCATCCACCAAGGGACCCGGCTGGTCCCGAGCGACCTGATCGGGTTCTGCCGGTCGCTCAACCCGCTGGGCGACCACCACGACCTGTTGATGTCCAACGTCTTCGCCCAGGCCGAGGCGCTGGCCTTCGGAAAGACGGCCGAGAAGGTCAAGGCCGAGGGGACCCCCGACTTCCTGGTCCCGCACCGCACCTTCGAGGGGAACCACCCGACCAACGTGATCCTCGCCGAGCGGCTGACGCCGGCGCTGCTCGGCACGCTGGTGGCGCTCTACGAGCACAGCGTCTTCACGCAGGGCACGATCTGGGGCGTCGACTCCTTCGACCAGTGGGGCGTCGAGCTCGGCAAGGTGCTGGCCCAGCGAATCATCCCCGAGCTCGGCGGCAAGGACGAGCCCCGGCTCGCGCACGACAGCTCGACCAACGCCCTGATCCGCCGCTATCGGGAGCTGAAGCAGAAGTCGACCTGAAGTGGCGAATCCAGCCGGGTAAGGCGCGTCGCGTCTTCGAAGATGCT
>JAFANO010000595.1 GCA_019232645.1 Planctomycetaceae bacterium
GGATGAGCGTCTCCAGGCCGACGATGCCGAAGGGGGCCTGTTCGATCTCGCGCATCTTCTTCTCGGGGGCGTGGGGGGCGTGGTCGGAGGCAATGACCTCGATGGTGCCGTCCTTGAAGCCGCCGATGACCGCCTCGACGTCGTCCCAGGTGCGCAGGGGGGGGTTCATCTTGTAGTTCGAGTCGAAGGTGCGGAGCCGCTCGTCGGTCAGGGTGAAGTGGTGCGGGCAGGCCTCGGCGGTGACGCGCACGCCGCGCCGCTTGCCTTCGCGGACCAACTCGATCGAGCGGGCGGTCGAGATGTGCTGGATGTGGAGCCGGCCGCCGGTGATCTCGGCCAGGCGGATGTCGCGCGCGACCATGATGTCCTCGGCCGCGGCGGGCATGCCGCCCAGGCCGAGGCGCATCGACTCGAACCCCTCGTTCATCACGCCGCCGACGGTCAGCTCGGGGACCTGGCAGTGCTGCATGATGGCGCGGTCGAACATCTTGGCGTAGAGCAAGGCGCGGCGCATCAGCGCGGCCGAGGCGACCGGTGCGCCGTCGTCGGTGAAGGCGACCGCGCCGCCGGCCACCAGCGCGCCGAGCTCGGCCAGCTCCTCCCCCCGCCTCCCCTTGCTGACGGCGCCGACCGGGTAGACGTGCGCCTTCTTCGCCCGCTGCGCCTGGAGGATGACGAACTCGGCGGCCGCCTGGTTGTCGATGGCGGGCACGGTGTTGGGCATGCAGGCGACCGCGGTGACGCCCCCGGCCAGCGCGGCGCCGGCGCCCGAGGCGATCGTCTCGTCCTCCTCGTTGCCCGGCTCGCGGAGGTGCACGTGCGCGTCGATCAGCCCCGGGCAGACGATCAGCCCCCGGGCGTCGATGCCGATCTCGGCCTCGTCGTACCCCTCGCCGAACGGCAGGACCCGTCCCCGGCTGAGCCAGAGGTCGCCGATCCGGTCGATGTCCTGGCTCGGGTCGATGATCCGGCCGCCGGTGATCTGGATCGTCAGCAAGGCTGGCGTCCTTATCTTCGAGAGGAGTTCTTCGTCACGGGCCCGGGGGCTGGCACGCCAGGACGTCGTAGCCGACTCGCGAATTCGAAATTTCAAATCTCGATTTTTTTAATAGAAATGTCAATCGGCGAGGAGCATCACGCCTCGCCGCCGCCCTTCGGCTCCATCTTGCCGCTGAGGAGGTAGAGGACCGCCATGCGGACGGCCAGCCCGTTGGTGACCTGGTCGAGGATGGCGGAGTGGGGCCCGTCGGCGACCTCGGGGGTCAGCTCGACGCCGCGGTTGATCGGGCCGGGGGCGAGCACCAGCAGGTCGTCCTTCGCCTTGCGGATCCGCTCGTGCGTCATCCCGTAGAGCTGCGAGTATTCCGAGACCGAGGGGAACAGCGCCCGCTCCTGCCGCTCGAACTGGATCCGGAGCACGTTGACGACGTCGCACTGGGGCAGGACGTCGTCGAGGTGGTAGGCGACCTCGCAGCCGAGCCGCTCCATGCTCTTGGGGACGAGTGTCGGCGGGCCGCAGAGGATCACCCGGGCGCCGAGCTTGGTCAGGCCCCAGAGGTTCGAGCGGGCGACCCGCGAGTGGCTGATGTCGCCGACCATGCCGACGGTCAGGCCCTCGATCCGGCCCTTGGCGCGGCGGATCGTCATCAGGTCGAGCAGCGCCTGCGTCGGGTGCTCGTGCGCGCCGTCGCCGGCGTTGATGATCGAGGACCGGACGTGTTTGGCCAGCAGGTGGGGCGTGCCGGGGGTCGGGTGGCGCACGACCATCACGTCGGCCCCCATCGCCTCAATGTTCTTGGCCGTGTCGATGAACGACTCCCCCTTGGTGAGGCTCGAGGCGCTGGCGGTGAAGTCCTGCGTGTCGGCCGAGAGCCGCTTGGCCGCCAGGCTGAAGCTGGTCCGCGTCCGCGTCGAGCTCTCGAAGAACAGGTTGAAGACGATCCGCCCCTGCAGCACCGGTACCTTCTTGCGGCTGCGGGTCGAGACCTCGGCGAACGACTCGGCCGTGTCGAGGATGCCCAGGATCTCGTCGCGCGAGAGGTCCTCCAGACCGAGCAGATGTTTACGATTCCAGGCCGTCGGCGCGGCCGACGCGGAGATGGTGGGGCCCGGGGCGCTGATCATGGCCGGAGACTCCATGAGCGTGGTCGAACTCCCTCACCCTGGCAGTTCCTGGTCGTTCGCTGATGATCATCTTATACAGGTCCCAGGAATTTTGTGCATCGATCTGCGGATTTGAACTTTGAAATTTGAAATTTGAAATTTGAAATCTCCAATGTGAGATCCGGATAAAGAGCACAAAAGATCCGGGATGCGTATTACGGCTGGAGACCCCGCGAGCGCGGTCGAACTCCCTCACCTCGGGCGCAGCGCCCCGGAGGCCTCTCCCGGTCGGGTGCGTGAAACGTTCCGATGTCTTGGTCTAGCAATGTGACGCGACGAGTCGGCGTGACGGCCGAGCCCGACGACCCCGGCCCCTTCGTGCGAGGGGGCCCCCTAACCCTCGGCGACCTTGATGATCTCGTCCACCGGGTCGACCGGCCCGATCCGGACCCGGACGCGCTCGCGCTGCTCGGTCGGCACGATCAGGCCGACGACGTCGGGCTGGACCGGGATCTCGCGGTGGCCGCGATCGACCAGGACCGCCAGGCGGATGCAGTCGGGCCGCCCCAGGTCGCAGATCGCGTTCAGCGCCGCGCGGACCGTCCGGCCCGTGAACAGGACGTCGTCCACCAGCACGATCTCCGCGCCATCGACCTGGAACGCGATCTCGGTGCCGCGCAGGACCGGCCAGCGATCCGAGCGGCCGATGTCGTCGCGGTAGAGCGTGATGTCGACCGCACCGACCGGGACCCCCCCGCCGACCAAGGGCCGCAACCGCTCGGCCAGCCGCTGCGCGATCGGGACGCCCCGGGTCCGGACCCCGATGAGCCGCAACGGCACCCCCGCGCGCCGACCCTCGCCGACCCGCCGCGCCATCGCGTCGAGCAGGCACGCCAACCCGTCGGCGTCGCAGAGACGTGATTCGCGCTCGGTCATCGAGGGTCCCCTGCCACCTTAGCTGGCCCGATCGCCGCCCCCACGACGGATCGTAGCACCCTCCACTTCCGGCCGCAAGACGACAGCCCCGGGCGGGTGGGCCCATGAGGATCACCGGCCTCCGCCGGACCCAGACTCGCTCGTGATGGCCGCTTGATCTCCCCCGCGCGAAGCTCACAGCGATCGGCCGCCTCGGGAGACCTTGCGAGGCGGCCCGGTCTCCTCAGAGCCTGTGAAAAAATTCCCCTACAAGTGTCAAATGAATGGGAAAAATTAACATATTACATCATATCAATTTCGGTGCAAGCCTTGAGAAATTGCGGGTTTACACCGAAATAGACGACCTTTCAATTG
>JAFANO010000367.1 GCA_019232645.1 Planctomycetaceae bacterium
GACGGTGGTCGAGGCCTTGAACACATACCTCGCCACGGGCAAACTTCCCCCGCTACCGGCCAAGACGACCCCACTCGGCTAAAGTCTTACGAGATTTCCAACTTTCAAATCAGCAGATTGGTGCAAAAATTCCTGGGACCCGTATTACGGCGTGCCGCCCCGCCTCCGGCCGGGGATGCCGGACGATATCCCAGATGCCCCCTCCCGACAAGGCGGACCCCACCGCCGAGCCCCCGCCCAGTCGGAGTTGACAGGCCCTCGGACCTTCGGGTATACCCCGTGGGTCATCCGGGGTAGGAGGCCCCAAAGGGTCCCGATCGGGGACCCGTCGAGGGAACGACCCGAGCACCCGAACGCATCCCCTCCCTCGAAGAGTTCCGGACCGATCCTCCCGCCCTGGCCGAGACATATCGCCCAGTGGAAAATCCCGTGAAACAAGGATGTCGAGGTCGCCGCGGGGAGCGGCCGGCTCAGGGACGAGTCGGTCCCCCGCCCCCCTCCCTGGATCCATCTCCGGCGCCCGTCGCCCTCCGAATTCGCCCGTCCCATGGACGTCGAAGGCCGCCAAGGGTCGTCGGGAAATGCGACCCCGGACGAGGCCGTGGCCAACATCCGACCGACCCGAGTTGCCAAGAGAGAGGGGCTGGCCCATGTGGCCCGACACGCAACGCACGATCGCCTCGCGGCCCGCGCCCCATCGCCGGTTCGTCCCGATGTCGGGCCTCGGCGCGGGCCGCCCGGGGCTCCTCTACCCCGGCGAGCCCGAGAACTGCCGGCGGGACGCGCTCCACTTCCTCCTGATCCTGGGCCACCTCGGCCTGCTCCTGACGGTCTTCAAGGTGTTCCGGATCGAGGGCCGCGCCTTCCAGATGCTCGTGACGCTCGCGCTGGCCGCGCTGCCGGTCCACTACGTCCTGCCCTTCCGCTGGAAGAAGCCGGCGTTCGTGCTGGCCTCGCTCCTGGGGCTGACCTGGGTCTTCGGCGCCGCCACGTCGGCCTGCGTGACGGCCCTCGCCGCGATCCTGATCGGCGTCTGCTTCCTCCCGATCGCCTGGCACGCCCGGGTCGCGATCCTGGCCGCGCTGGCCGTCGCCTTCGGCGTCGCGACGACTCGCCCCGGCCCCCTCGCGGCGGCCATCCCCGACAACGTCTGGCCCATCCTGGCCACCATGTTCATGTTCCGGATGATCGTCTACGCGTACGAGTTGAAGCATGCCAGGAGGCCCGAGACGCTGGTCGACACGCTGAGCTACTTCTTCCTGCTGCCGAACTATTGCTTCCTCCACTTCCCGGTGGTCGATTACCGGACCTTCCAGCGCGGCTACTTCGCGCGCGAGGTCCATGCGCTCCAGCGCGCGGGCCTCCGGATGATGTTCCGGGGGACGGTCCACCTGCTGCTCTACCGGCTGGTCTACCACGAGCTGCTGATCCCCGCCGAGGAGGTCCGCAACGCGGCGACCCTGGCGGGCTACCTGGTCTGCAACTACCTGCTCTACCTCCGCGTCTCGGGGCAGTTCCACATGGCCTGCGGCATGCTCCACCTGTTCGGCTTCCAGCTCCCCGAGACGCACCACCACTACCTGCTGGCGACGGGGTTCACCGACTACTGGCGGCGGATCAACATCTACTGGAAGGACTTCATGGTCCGGATCGTGTTCAATCCCGTGGTCTTCCGGCTCAAGCGGCGGCCCCAGCCCGTGGCGCTGGCGGCGGCGACGCTGGCCGTCTTCCTGTCGACCTGGCTGCTCCACGCGTATCAGTCGTTTTGGCTTCGAGGAACCTGGGGCCTCGGCGCCCCCGATGCGCTGTTCTGGGGCATCCTGGGGGTCCTGGTGCTGATCAACGTCCAGCTCGACGCCCGCGGGACGCGGGCCCGCGCGCCCCGGTCGGCGACGCCCTCGCCCCGCCGGGTCGCGGTCCGGGCCCTTAAGATGGCGGGCACCTTCACGACGATCGCGCTGCTCTGGTCGCTCTGGTCGAGCCCGAGCGTCGGGGCGTGGCTGGAGATGCTGTGTCGAGGGGCCCGGATCGCGGATTCGGCGACCGACATCCGGGACCTGGTCGCCGGGATGATCTCGTCCGCGGCCTAGGGCCACCGAGCTCTTCGATAAAGAGGCCCGCCCATCATGTCCCGACCCGTGCCGCTGACCGCACAACTGATGGCGACGCTGACGCTCCTGGCCTGGGGCCTGGCGCCGGGCGGGGTCGCGTCGGGGGCGCCGTCGAGGCTCCGCGCGGCGCTGCGCGACGACCTGTTGAGCAAGGCCGATTACGAGCGGATGGAGCGGGGCTACTATGAGGGGTTGCTCGACGCCGGCCGGTCGCTCGGCGCCCTGGACGGGGGACCTCGGCTGCGCGAGTCGGCTCTGCCCCGACGCGGCTGGACCCACCTGGAGGCCGCGCCGTTCGAGGCGGGGCCGCTGGCCAGCGTCGTCGCCGATGTCCGCGAGTTCGTCCTCAAGCCGAACCTGTCGATCGAGCACCAGGGGGCGCGCTGGAGCACCAACTCGCTGGGGATGCGCGACCGCGAGTACGCCACGGCCAAGCCGCCGAGGACGTTCCGGATCGCGCTGGTGGGCGACTCGATCGGCGCCGGCTGGGGGGTGAGCGACGGGCAGGGGTTCGAGCCGGCGCTGGAGCGCCGGCTCGACGCGCGGTCGCGGGCGGCCGGCGGGCCGGCGGTCGAGGTGCTCAACTTCGCCGTGCCCGGCCACGGGCCGGGCCAGCGCTGGGACCACTTCACGAGGGTCGGCTGGGCGATGGGGCCCGACCTGGTGATCTTCGAATCGACCCCGGCCGACGCCGGCTGGGACGAGCGCCGGCTCCGGGGCCTGCTGCCGAAGGGCGTCGGCTGGGACGCGCCGGTCTATCGCGACGTCCTGGCCGCGTCGGGGGCGCGGCCGGGGGGCGACATGGCGGCCTACAAGCGGGCGCTCCGCCCCTACCGTGCCGCCTTCGCGGCCGGTGTCTTCCGCGTCGCCGCCGCCGACTGCCGCGCCCGGGGCGTGCCCTGCGTCTGGGTCCTGGTGCCCCGCGTGGGCAAGGCGGTCGACCCGGCCGAGCGCCGGCGGCTGGTCGCGCAGGCGAGGCAGGCGGAGTTCGCGGCCGTCGCCGACCTCTCCGACGCCTACGACGGGATCGACCCGGCCGCGCTGGCGATCGGCCCCCACGACTTCCACCCCAACGCCGACGGTCACGCCCGGCTGGCCCGCCGGCTCGACGAGGTCCTGCGCCAACGACCCGAGTTGTGCCGTGCCTGGGCCCCGGCACCGGCCCTTGGAGCCGACCGACCATGACCCGATGTGAACCGCCCCACCACCGGCCCTGCCTGCTCTGCTTCGTGCAGACGCTCCTCGTGCTGGCCGTCGGCATGGCCCCGATCCCCGCGACCTGGGCCCGGGCCCGCTCGGCGCTGGAGAGCGCCCGCTCGCCCGAGCTCAACCGCGCCGACCGCGAGGCCACCGCCGGCGGCTATTACGAGGGCCTCCTCGGCGGTGTCGACACCACCGAGGGCACCCGCTTCGAGCTGATGCTCCGGCTGCTGGGCAAGCCGACCGACTGGAACCGCTTCCGGGCCGCCAACGTCTCGCGCCACCTGCCCGACGACTTCCTCATGTTCGAGCTCCAGCCGAACACCCACCGCTCCCTCTTCGGCCAGCCGTTCACCACCAACGCCCACGGCATGCGCGACCGGGGCTACGCCGTCGCCAAGCCTGCCGGGACCTTCCGGGTCGCCGTCCTCGGGTCGTCGATGGACATGGGCTGGGGCGTGGGCGCCGACGAGATGTACGTCAACCTGCTGGAAGACTGGCTCAACCTGCACGCCGAGCGGCTGGGGCTGGGGCGCCGGTTCGAGGTGCTCAACTTCGCCGTCGCCGCCTACAGCCCGATGCAACGGCTCGAGGCGTACCGCCGCAAGGCCCGCCAGTTCCACCCCGACTTGGTGATCTACTCGGCGACGATGCTCGACGTCCGGCTGCTGGAGATCCACCTCTGCGACATGCTCCAGGCGCGGGTCGACCTGCGCTACGACTTCGTCCGCGAGGCGGTCGCCGCCGCCGGCATCACCGCCGCCGACCTGGCGCTCGATTCCAAGGAACGGCTCCTGCACAAGGACGACATCAAGCGGAAGCTTCGCCCCTTCTACTGGTCGATCTACGACGACACGATGGGGACCCTGGCGGCCGATTGCCGCGCGGCGGGCGTGCCGCTGGCGTTCGCGATCATCCCCCGCGTCGGCCTCGCCGACGCCCCCAACGCCCGCGCCAACGCGGTCATCCGGCTGCGCGGGATCGCCGAGCACCACGCGCTGCCGGTGCTCGACCTGTCGCACATCTTCGACCACCTCGACCCGGGCACGCTCGAGATCGCCGCCTGGGACGACCATCCCAACGCGCTCGGCCACCGCAGGCTCTTCCTCGGCCTGGCCCGCGCGCTGGTGAAGGACCGGGCGCTCTATAATGCCCTCTTTCACGTCGACGAGGCCAGGCACGTGGCCGAAGGCCCGAGGCCGGGGGTGTTGAAAGAGTAACCTCCCGCCAGCTGAAGCAGGCGGCTTTCCGGCCCAGGGTTGGTGTGGGGATCACTCCGTCGATCCCCTATCCAGTTCAGGCCGGGTACGAAGCGGCCTGGACCGACCCGTTCTGAGGAAAAGATTCACCACAGAGCCCACAGAGAACACAGAGAGGAAGGCAGAGAGAAGCGAGAAACGAAGGGAAAGAATCTCTCCCTTTCTCGGTCTTCCTCTCTGTGTTCTCTGTGGGCTCTGTGGTGAATCTCTCTTCTCAATCTCTCTTCTCTCGGACTTCTTCCCGGATCCCAGCGACCAGGAACAGGTTTGTATGTGCTGCGTTTCCGCCCGCCGCCGCCTCCCGGATGATCGAAGCCATGGAAGGACTCCACCTCCACCTTAGCTCCCTGCTCGACGAGGCCGCCGCGCGGCGGCCCGGGCACCCGGCCGTCGAGGACGAGCAGGGCCGGACGTTGACCTACGCCGACCTGGCGCATCGCGCCGACCGCCTGGCCACCCGCCTGGGGCGCTGGGGGGTGGGCCGTGGGGACCGGGTCGGGGTCTTCCTGCCCAAGGGACCGGAGGCCGTGGCGGCGATCCACGGCGTGCTCCGCTCGGGCGCGGCCTATGTGCCGGTCGACGCGACCGCGTCGGCCGTGCGGGGCGCGGGGATCCTCGCCGACGCCGGGGTCAAGGCCGTGGTCGTCGCGGCCGACCTGGCCGAGGGGCTCCGGCAGGCGTGGGCGTGCTCCGGGCCCCTGCCCCGTCGGGTCGTCGTCGGCGACCCGGGCGGGCTGGCCCCGAGCGACGCCGCCTGGGATGAGGTCCTGGGCGACTCGGCCCCCTCCCCCCTGCCCCCGCGCCGCGACCCCGACGACCTGGCCTACATCCTCTACACGTCGGGCTCGACCGGCCGGCCCAAGGGGGTCATGCTCACGCACGCCAACGCCTTCGCCTTCCTCGACTGGTGCCACCGGACGCTGCCGCTGCGGGCCGACGACCGGTTCTCTTCCCACGCGCCGTTCCACTTCGACCTCTCGGTCTTCGAC
>JAFANO010000628.1 GCA_019232645.1 Planctomycetaceae bacterium
AAGCCATCAGATTGGGATAATATATTCGATATTATTAATTATTATAATATGTATTAAGTTATCTAGAATCCGAAATCTCGAACCCGAAATCTCGGTCGTGTCCCATGGCCGTTGAACGGGCCCAATGGAGGCTGGCCCTATTCTCACCTAGATTCTTAATCGCCAATAGGTTGAGTCATGAGGGACGGGGCCTCGCGGGTCATCTACAACGAATATCGATCCGACTAATCGCACTTAAGTCTCTGGCGTTCAAGCGGTACGCAATTCGGCGCCGAAAAATCGTCACCCTGGATCGTCAGGTCATTCGACAGACGCAGGACACCACCGAAATCTCGAACCCGAAATCTCGAACCCGAAATCTCGAACCCGAAATCTCGAACCCGAAATCTCGAACCCGAAATCTCGAGTCCGAAATCTCGAGTCCGAAATCTCGAATCCGAAATCTCGAATCCGAAATCTCGGTCGTGTCTAAAGGTGATTGAAAGGCATGGATTTCAGGGATTTCATGAGGGTGATGAGTTTTCTCCACCTCCTCCCTAAGTTCTCTGATTTGCGACTGTTAGAAGCGCCGATATCCTAGCACGCTTCCTGCCTTTCAACTGCCGCGAGACACGATCCAGATCTCGAATCCGAAATCTCGAATCCGAAATCAGGTCTTTCTGAATCCTTCCCGAGGAGCCCCGCGCGTGCCCGAGATTGAACCCACCCCCACGTCGTCCTGGGTCCGCCAGGAGGACGGCGACCGAACACTGGAGGAGAATTGGCTATTCCGCCTGAGGCGCGAGCGGTATCGGTCGCGCACCTCGGGCCGGGCGCACGATTATTACGTGATCCACCTGGCCGACTCGGTCAATGTGGTGGCGCTGACGCCCGATGAGCGGCTGATCCTGGTCCGCCAGTTCCGCGCCGGCTCGGGCCGCGACAGCCTGGAGACCCCCGGCGGCCTGCTCGATCCGGGCGAGGATGTGCTCTCCGCCGGCGCCCGTGAGCTGCTCGAAGAGACCGGATACGCGGGCGACCCGCCCGAGCTGCTGAGCATCGTCTGGTCGAACCCCTCGATCATGACCTCCAAGAGCACGACCATCCTGATCACCAACGCCTGCCTCATGGCTGAGCCCCAGCTCGACCACGGCGAGGAGGTCGACGTGGAGCTCGTCCCCGCGCGCGAGGTCCCCGAGATGCTCCGCGACGGCCGGATCAGCCATTCATTGGTCGTCGTCGGGCTGCTCTGGTGGCTCCAGTCGCGGCCTTCCGGCTCGGCGTGACGATCCCCGAGGGATTGGAGCGGCCCAGGCCAGCTCGCCGCGCGCTCAACGGACGGCCTGCGCCTCCATCAGCATCGAGAGCGCCTCTTGCCGCGTCCCCTCGGCGGCGGAGTCGCCCCGGAGCATCGCGGCGAGCTCCTCGACGCGATCCGAGTCGTCGAGCGGGGTGATCGTGGTCCGGACGCGGCCGCGCTCGGTCTGCTTGCGGATGACCCACTGGCGACGTGCGTAGCTGGCCATCTGGGGCAGGTGGGTCACGCAGATAACCTGGTGGTGCCGGGCCAGCTCGGCGAGGGTCTTGCCCAAGACCGCTCCCAGGCGGCCGCCGACGCCGGTGTCGATCTCATCGAAGACGAGCGTCGGGACGCGGTCGGCGCCGGCCAGGACGGTCTTGACCGCCAGCGTCACCCGCGACAGCTCGCCCCCCGAGGCGACCTTCCGGAGCGGGCGGAGGTCCTCGCCCGGGTTGGCCGAGAAGAGGATCTCGACGCGGTCGAGGCCCGAATCCGGGGGAGGGGGGGCGGTCGGGTCGTCACCGGGCGGCTGCCTCACGATGTCGACCGCGAGCCGAGCCCCGGCCAGGCCGAGCGGCTTGAGCCGCCCCTGGATCGCCCGGGCGAACCCCTTCGCCGTCTTCCGCCGCGCCTCGGAGAGGGCCGTCGCGGCCTCGATCATCTCGGCCCAGGCGCGCGCCAGCGGGGCGTCGAGGCCGAGCAGGTCGGACTCGTCCCGCTCGATGGCGGCGAGCTGTCCCTCGACCTCGGCGCGGCGGGCGGCCAGCTCGTCGGGCGCGCAGTGGAACCGCGCGGCCAGGCGGCGGTAGAGCGCCAGCCGGGCCTCGACTTCCTCCAGCCGTGCGGGATCGTCGTCCCAGTCGCGGCCGAGGTTGCGCAGGCTGTAGGCGACCTCGCGGGTCTCGTCGGCCAGCCGCTCGAGGTCCTCGGCGACCGAGGCGAGCTCGGGGACCATCGCGGCCAGTGGACCGATCCTCCGGGCGACGCGCTCCAGCAGCCCCTGCGCCGAGCGGTCGGCCTCGTAGAGCAGGGCGTAGCCCTCGCTCGTGGCCGCGCGGAGCTGCTCGGCGTTGGCCAGCCGATGGGCCTCGCGGGCCAGCTCGTCGAACTCGCCGGAGCGGGGGTCGGCGGTGGCCAACTCGTCGCGCTCGAACTCCAGCAGGGCCCGCCGGCGCTGGCGTTCGTGGCCGGCCTGGATCAACTCGAGCCGCTTGCATCGCAGCGCGTCGTGCGCGGCGCGCTTCTGGCGATAGGCCGCCAGCGGCTCCTCATGGCCGCCGTGCGCGTCGAGCAGCGCCCGCTGGCGGTCGGGCTCGACGAGGGCGCGGCCCTCATGCTGGCCGTGGATGTCGATCAGCCGCTCGCCCAGCGCCTGGAGCGTAGCGACGGTCACGGGCAGGCCGTTGGCGTGCGCGGAGCCGCGCCCCTGCGCCGAGATCCGGCGGGTCAGGATGAGCTGGTCGTCGTCGAGCGGCCCGCCAAGGAGGGCCTCGACCTCGGCGCGGAGCGCACCGTCGCTGATCTCGAAGACGGCGGCCGCCCGCGCCTCGCTGCACCCCGCGCGGACCAGCTCGGCCGACGCCTTGCCCCCCAGCACCAGCCCCAGCGCCGTCAGCAACAGGCTCTTGCCCGCCCCCGTCTCGCCCGTCCAGGCGCAGTAGCCGCCCTGGAGCTCGACGCGCACATCCTCGATCAGCGCCAGGTTCTGCACCGACAGTTCGCGGAGCACGGCAGATGAGCCTCCTACTCGACCCTCAATATCCGATGGCTCAACCGGCAGTTCGGGTTTCCCGGGATTGACGATCCCTCCGCCCATGGGCGGAAGGACTCACCTCGACTACTTCCTGGAGAGATCCAGGTTCTTGAGGTGGAACGCGACGGCCTCGCGCACGTGGAGGTCCCAGTAGGCCCAGTCATGGCCGCCGGGGAACTCCCGGTATTCGTGTGGGATGTGGCGCGACTCCAGGTGCTTGTGGAATTCGCGGTTCTGGTCGATCAGGAAGTCGTCGGTCCCGCAGTCGATCCGGAGCGCCGGGACCCGGCCGTGGTCGATGCGCTCGACGATCGCGAACGGGTCCTCGGGGCCCCCCCGGGGCGACTCGCCGAAGATCCGGACAAAGTCCGGGCTCCGCTCGCGGGCCGTCTCGGGGTCGAGCCGAGGGAACCCCAGCGCCCCGGAGTGCGAGTTGGCGCTCGCGAACATCTCGTGGTGCTTGAGCGCGATCTTGACCGCGCCATAGCCCCCCATCGAGAGCCCGCCGATGGCCCGGCCCCGACGCTCGGCGCGGACGGGGAAGGTGCGCTCGACCAGGCCGATGACGTCCCGGATCAGGTCGTCCTCGTGGGCGAACCCCTCGACGGCGTTGGTGTACCAGCCTCGGCCGCCGTCGGGCATCACGACCACCAGCGGCAGCCCGGCGACGTAGCGCTCAATGCTCGTCCGGCGCATCCAGATCGTGTGGTCGTCGGAGAGCCCGTGGAGCAGGTAATAGACGCCCCAGGGTCGGGGGACCTCAGGCTCGTCGGGGAAGACCACATGGAACGACGACGCTTTCCCTAACGAGCGACTGAAATAGTTGATCATGGCCAAGGCCATGGCGTGTCCCCCTCAGGTCATCATGGCGAGATGAGACCGGATATCGCTCCAGCACGTCCCTAGATCCCCTGGCAAGTCCGAGCGATTGGCGCGGGCGGCGATCGCCTCCAGGTCGATCCGCTGGAGGATGGCCTTCGTGATGGGGCGCTTGGCCTCGCGGAAAGCCAGCGCGCGGATCATCCCCAGCGCGACCGGCGTGTTGAGCAGCGCCGAGACCAGCGCCGCCCGCT
>JAFANO010000765.1 GCA_019232645.1 Planctomycetaceae bacterium
CCGCTCAGGGTACTTCATCGGCTCACTCGCTCATTGCCGAAAGGGTCAACAAAGATCGTTTTCTTCACAGGCTCTCAGCCTTACGACTACCTACCACCTCCGTCATGGACGGTCGAGGATGAGTAGCGGGGAAGAGACTGCGGCCCAATTTCCGATCCGCTTTGCAGACATCATCTTTGCGGAGATTCTGGACCCGAACGGCCAGAACCTGAAGGACACGCCGAGTCGTGGTCCTCACGCCAGACATTGCGCTGGCGGCGGGATTCCCCATTGTGGTCGCTATTCCCCATTGTGGTCGCTGGGGTGACTGGCACGCTATCGATCCCTCTCACCGCTGATTACGTCAAGTTGCCGTATAAGAATCCGCCGGGTAGACACCCGAAGACGAGGTTGACCAAGGGAGCGGCCGTCCTCTGCACTTGGGTCGTCCCAGTCACCCTGAATGACATCAAGGGACGTTCGGGTTTCGTGCCGCCCGCCCACATGGTCATTGTGATCTCCAAGACGGCGGCGATTGCCAAGGTGATCGGTGGATGGCCCTGAGCGACTACACGACAGCTTACGGACAGGGCCATTGCCGACACCACCTCTGATATGATTTGTGCGCATCGGAGCGATTTCTTCTCCGCGAAAGACGCACCGCGGCCACGGATTCACGGGGCGGAATGGGTGGACGGAGCGGCTCGGGACGGCGATGATGGGAGTGAGGGGCTCGTACGGCTGGGAGAGGGGCGAGAGTGCGTCGGGCATGCGCCCGCGAGGTTCGGAGGGAAGCGGTCGGGGTATGCACACCTATATCGTCACGGTCACGGCGGCGGATCGGGTGGGGATCGTCTTCTCGGTGACGGGGACGCTCCGCGACCAGGGGGGGAACATCCTCGAGCTGAGCCAGACCGTCATGCGGGGGTTCTTCACGATCATCCTGTCGGTCGAGTTCCCCGGGCCGCGCAACCCGAGGCTGCTGGCCGACATGATCGCCGAGCGGGGCGCGCGGTTCGACCTGACCGTCGCGGTGATCGAGGTCGAGGGAGGGCTCCTGGAGCCTCCCGTGCCCGACGGCGAGCGGTTCATCATGACGGTCATCGGCGACGACCACCCCGGCAACATCCACGGCATCGCCGGGTGCCTGATGAAGCACGGCGTGAACATCGTGGACCTGCACGCGCGGGTCGACGGCCGGCGGTTCTCGCTGGTCATGGAAGCCTTCCTCCCCCACGACCTCGCCCCGGGGACCGTCCACGCCGAGCTGGAGCGGTTCGGGCGCGACCTCGGCCTCGAGGCGTACGTCCAGCACGAGAATATCTTCCTGGCGACCAGCGAGCCCAGCCCCGTGCGGGTCGGGCCGGCCCACATGAACGTGCGAGGAGACGCCGTTGTACCGCACTGAGGACGTCCTGGCCACCCTCGGCATGGTCCGACAGCACAAGCTCGACGTCCGGACGGTGACGATGGGCATCGACCTCCACCCCTGCGCCTCGCCCGACCTGTCGGTGCTCTGCGCGCGGATCCGGCAGCGACTGCTCTCGTGCGCCGGCCGGCTGCGGGCGGTCTGCCGCGAGGTCGAGGGGCGGTACGGCATCCCGATCGTCAACCGCCGGATCGCGGTCAGCCCGATCGCGACGGTCGCCGCCGGGCACTCGGCCGAGGGCTACCTGGCCGTCGCGCGGACGCTCGACGCGGTCGCCGAGGAGGTGGGCGTGGACCTCGTCGGCGGGTTCGCCGCTCTGGTCCAGAAGGGCTGGACCGAGGGGGATCGCCGGCTGATCGAGACGTTGCCCGAGGTCCTCTCGGGCACGCGGCGGGTCTGCGCCGCGGTCAACGTCGGGACGACGGCCGCGGGGATCAACATGGACGCGATCCTGGCGCTGGGGCACATCCTGAAGGAGACGGCCGAGCGGACCCGCGCGCACGACGGCTTCGGCTGCGCCAAGCTCGTCGTCTTCGCCAACGCGCCGGCCGACAACCCGTTCATGGCGGGCGCCTTCCACGGCGCGGGCGAGCCCGACTGCGTCATCAATATCGGCGTCAGCGGCCCCGGGGTGGTCAAGGCGGCGGTCGAGGACCTGGTCGCGATCTCCCAGGGCCGCCCGACGCTGGGCGAGATCGCCGAGGAGATCAAGAGCACGGCGTTCCGGGTCACCCGGGTCGGCGAGCTGATCGGCCGCGAGGTGGCGGCGCGGCTGGGGGTCGCCTTCGGGATCGTCGACCTGTCGCTGGCGC
>JAFANO010000771.1 GCA_019232645.1 Planctomycetaceae bacterium
TCGACCAATTTGACTTACATTCAGATGGCGTGCTGGCGTGTGCGCCCGTGGCTGCGGGCAACGATCGGGGGATTGCGCCGTGGTCTTGCTGGAAACGTCTTTGCCGGGGCTTCCCAGGCGTAGGGGCAAGGTGCGCGACGTCTACGACCTGGGCGACGATCGCCTGCTGATCGTGGCCACCGATCGGATCAGTGCCTTCGACTGGGTCCTGCCCACCGGGATTCCCGACAAGGGGCGCGTGCTCAACGGCCTGAGCGCCTTCTGGTTCGGCCTTTTCGGGGGGGCGGGGCGTCCTCTCAACCACCTGATCTCCACCGACGTGGACGCGGCCGGCCTCGACCTGCCGGCCGACCTTCGCGAGTCCCTCGTGGGCCGTTCGATGGTCGTCAGGAAGGCCGAAGTGATCCCATTCGAATGCGTCGTGCGGGGGTATCTCTCGGGCAGTGCCTGGCATGAATATCGCGCCGGCGGCACCGTCTGCGGTGCACTGCTGCCCAAGGGTCTGCGAGAAAGCGACGAGATCGAACCGATCTTCACCCCTGCCGCCAAGGCCGAGACCGGGCACGACGAGAACGTCCCGTTCGACGTGCTGGTGCGGGCGATCGGCCGCGAGCAGGCTGAGGGGGTTCGGCGGACGAGCCTGGAGCTCTACCGGGAGGCCGCCACGCTGGCCCGGTCCCGGGGGCTGATCCTGGCCGACACGAAATTCGAGTTCGCCCGGGATCGCTCGACCGGCGCCCTCCTGTGGGTCGACGAGGCGCTCACCCCCGACAGTTCGCGCTACTGGCCGCTCGATCGCTACGCGCCCGGCGGCCCGCAGCCTTCCTTCGACAAGCAGTTCGTCCGCGACTGGCTCGACGCGACCGGCTGGGACAAGGTCAGTCCCCCTCCCGCCCTGCCCGACGATGCGGTGGCCAGGACCCGCGCGAAGTACATCGAGGCCTACGAGACCCTGACCGGCCAGCCATTCCCCTGGAGGTAACATGCTTCGTTACCTGACCGCCGGCGAGTCGCATGGGCCGGCCCTCACCGCGATCGTCGAGGGCTTCCCCTCGGGCGTCACCCTCGACTCCGAGTTCATCAACGTCGAGCTGAAGCGCCGGCAGGGGGGCTACGGCCGAGGCAAGCGACAGGCCCTGGAGAACGACCGGATCATCGTCGATTCGGGGACCTACCATGGCGTGACCACCGGCGGACCGATCACCCTCCGCCTGGTGAACAACGACGCCAAGCTCGAACGCCTCCAGGAGCCCGCCGCCCCGCGCGGCGGCCACATCGACCTGGCCGGCGCGATCAACTATCAGACGGGCATCCGCCAGGTCCTCGAGCGTGCCAGCGCGCGCGAGACGTCGCTCCGGGTCGCGGTCGGCGCGCTCGCGAAACTCCTGCTCCGCGAGCTGGGGATCACCGTCTTCGGCTACGTCCGCGAGCTGGGCGGGATCGCCGCGCCCCCGCTCTCGTTCGACCCGGCGGTCCGGGACGCCAGCCCGGTCTACACGCTCAACCCCGAGGCCGACGCGGCGATCATCGCGGCGATCGACGCCGCCAAGGCGGCCGGCGACACGCTCGGTGGCATCACCGAGACGGTCGTCACCGGCTGCCCGATCGGGCTGGGCAGCCACGCCCAGTGGGATCGCAAGCTCGACGCGCGGCTGGCGCTGGCCGTCATGAGCGTCCAGGCGATCAAGGCGGTCGAGATCGGCCTGGGGGTCGAGGCCGCACGCCGTCCCGGCTCGAGGGTGATGGACCCGATCGCCTACGAGCCCGACCACCCCGCCGACGATCGCAGGCTCGGGTTCCGGCGCCCGACCAACAACGCCGGGGGCATCGAGGGGGGGACCTCCAACGGCGAGCCGATCGTCGTCCGGGCCGCGAAGAAGCCGATCAGCACGCTCGCCGCCCGGGGCCCGTCGATCAACATGGCCACCAAGGCCCCCCAGCCCGCCGCCTACGAGCGCTCCGATGTCTGCGCCGTCCCCGCCGCCAGCGTCATCGTCGAGAACGTCGTCGCCTTCGAGATCGCCACTGCCGTCGTCGAGCGCTACGTCGGGACCAGCCTCTCCGCCATCCGGGCGGCCCACGACGCGGTCCACGAATTGAGGAGGAAGCATCTCGACGAGTGGGGCGTAGAGGACAGGGGGGCCTGATCGGGACAGGGCGAGACGCGCCCCGCAACGCCGGATCGTCCACAAAACTTAAATTGAGGTCGCGGGCCGATTCGATTATCTTACCCCGGGCCGGGTGAATGAAACCCTCGATCTCGCCACGGCACGGACCAGGCGACAGGACACTTTCCGGGACTCTTCGTGCCGGTGGGACGATCGATGACCTAACCATCGACCCTCTCATACGGAGTCCAGGGATTTCGTGCGCTCGGTCTGCTGATTGGAAATCTGAAATCTCGGATTTGAGATCCGAACAGGGCGCACATACGAACAGGGCGCACATAACTCTCTGGAAGGCGTATAACCCAGCCCCAGAACCGGGAGGCATGGATGTTTCCCCTGACTCGCCCCTATCGCCAGGCAATTGTCACGCTGGTGATGCTTGTGACGACGGTTGTTCCGACCGGGTACGTCGCCGTGACGGCGTGGCGAATCAACCGGCCGGGGCATCGCCACGAGGTCGCGGCCGAAATCGGGCGGCAACTCGGGCTTCAGGTGGCCCTCGACGGGGTCCGCTATCCGAGGCCGGGCGAGGTGGTCTACTCGGGGGTCGTCCTCCGGCAGGAAGAGCCCCGGCGCAAGGGCCTGACCGAGATCGCCCGGGCCCGGCAGGTCCGCCTGCGGCGGGGCGACCGCGAGCTGACGCTGGAGGCGGACGGCCTGCAACTCTTCGGCGAGAGCCCGAAGCTGGCGATGGCCCAGGTCGGCGCGCTGCTCCAGCGGAGCGGCGACGTGTCCCTCGAGCGCGTCACCCTGGCGGCCCCGACCTGCGACATCGACCTCGGCAAGGACATCCTCCGGTACACCGTGCGCGAGGTCGCCGGGATCTTCCAGGCCGATCGCGGGGCGCCGACCGTCCGGGTCAGCTACCGGATCGCGAGCCGGGACGCGAGCACCCGGTGCGAGCTGACGCTGACCCGCGACCGCAAGGCCGAGCCGGTGCGGACCTCGGTGACGTTCAAGACGATCGACGGCCTGCCGCTCCCCGCCCGGGTGCTCGACCCCTACTTCGACTCGACCGACTGGCTCGGCCCGGCCGCGAAGGTGGAGGGGACGCTCAGCCTGCGGCAGACCGGCGCCAGGGACTGGGAGGCCGACTTCCAGGGGGACCTGCTCGACGTCGACCTGGCCGCCCTGGTCGAGCGTCGCTTCCCCAGCCATCGCCTGAACAGCCTGGCCCGCGTGACGATCAAGTCGGCGCGGTGGGCCGACCGCCCCGGCCAGGGGTTCTGCTGGGTCGAGGCGCGGGGCGAGCTGAACACCGGGCCGGGCACGATCGGCCTGGGCCTGCTCCGTGCCCTGGCCTCGGAGATGCA
>JAFANO010000001.1 GCA_019232645.1 Planctomycetaceae bacterium
GACGATTGCAAGGAGTTTGTCCGAGTCATCCAGAAGGCGGGTCAACTCTTCGAGGCACAGGCCGAGCAACAGGCCTGAGGTTTGTGCCCCTGATGGGCGGCCGATGGTCCGGACTATCCTGTCGGTCCTCGGCTCGGGACCTGCGCCCAGGGCCTGCCCCGCCCATCGCGCATCCTCCCGCGAGGCCGAGGACTCGCCCCATCGTCGAGAGCCCTGAGGCATCTCACCCGGATGCGGAAGCTTTCCGGCTTCATGCCCGCAAACTGGCCCAGACGTTCAAATCGTTGGTTGTTCCGTTTCTAATGTTCATCCGGATGAAGCGCGTGCCCGTGGAGGATCTGGCCGATTAAGGAGGGATGACGGGGGCGGGACCAGGGGCGCCAGCTCCCGCCCCCGAACCCCACCCCTTCCCTTGTCGGTTTCTTCCGGGCTATCCGGTGGAACAACCCTGGCAAGTGCCCTGCGGTGCAGTAGGCCGTTACCCTCCCGTCCCGGATCGCCGAGGATTCAACGTAGCCAGGCCGCTGCACCTCCTCTTGGGTCAGCTCGGACAGCCGCTCGAATCACCCCGCAGGGCGAGTTCGCATTTGCAAGGCCGGGCGCCGTTTGAGGCCGCGAGAATCCGTACGGGTGGGATCGTGATGGGACCGTTCGTCGGCATCGATGTTGCCAAGGACACGCTCGAAAACGTAAGGAGTCCTCCGCGAAGGTGACCTGAGGTAGGGTTCGGGGCGGGAACCTCACTTGGCTCCCTTACCGGACGTGATGGAGGGCTTGGGGGACCGATCGTCGAGGACCTCAGAGATGAGTTCCCGGAGCTTCGCCTTGGTCGCCTCCAGGGCAGCGGCACCCTCCGGGGTCGCCCGGTAGTATTTCCGCTGCTTGCCGGCGACGACCTCGGGATGCGAGGTCAAGTAGCCGACCTCCTCCAATTGGTGGAGCATCGGGTAGAGGGTGCCCGCACCGACGTCGTAACCATGCCGGGCGAGCTCCTCCATCATCTCGACGCCGAAGATCGGCTCCTTCACGGCGTGGTAGAGGATGTGCATCCGCACGAATCCCCCGAAGAACATCTTGGTCAGCAAATCGCCCACGACCTCAGCACCCCGATCTTAGCCTTCGATATTACAGGGACCGGAGAGGTGCGGCGAGGCTCGTAGCCCAGCCGAAGACCGCCCCTGCCAGGATGAGCCACGTCGAGTTGATACGAAAGCGAAAGACGAGCACGGCACTCACGAGAGCCATCGCGGCCGTTGCGAGGTCGACGATGGCCGAGTGGGCGAGTTGCATGGTAACGACGGCCATCAATGCCAAAGAGGCCACGTTGACACCGTCAAGGAACGCACCGGCTGTGTGAGAGCGGCGGATGTAAGGCACCAGCGGGCCGCTCGCCGCGACGAAGACAAAGGCCGGCAGGAAGATGCCGAAGGTTGCAAGGGACGCACCGACGGGACCGGCCAGGATGTAGCCGATGAAGGTAGCCGTGGTAAAGACCGGCCCAGGTGTGACCTGGCCGATGGCGAGGGCGTCCAAGAGTTGGGCCTCACTCAGCCAGCCCCACCGCGTCACGAGGTCAGCCCGGAGGAAGGCCAAGAGCACGTAGCCGCTCCCGAAGAGGACCGAACCGACCTTGAGGAAGAAGAGAAACATCGGCCACAGACCGAACGGAGCCGCTGCCGTCCCGCCAGTGAGTCCGGCTGCCTGAGCGGCGAGGACGACCGGAGCGGTCGTGACGGCCGTGAGCGAGGCTCCTCGGGTCTGCCGGTGGCGAATGGAGGGAACGGCAGCGACGAGGAAGCCAATCCCGAAAAGGATGACGAGTTCGTTAATTCCGAGAAGGTTGAGCACCGCTCCCGCAACGCCGATGGTCGCGAGTGACTTGGTTTTCACCGCCGCCTTGCCGAGCCCCCAGAGTGCTTGGAGCACCACGGCGATGACGACCGGCTTGATGCCGTAGAGGAGACCCACTGCTTCGGGCCGCGTGCCGAAGCGGACATAGGCCCAGGCGATGGCCAAGACGATGACCGCGGCCGGGAGGATGAAGCACGCCCCGGCGACGAAGAGCCCCGCCCACCGGGCCCGATGCCAGCCGATGTGGATGGCCATCTCGGTCGAATTCGGCCCGGGGATGAGATGCGTCGCCCCGAGCAGGTCGAGGAATTGCTCCCGCGTCAGCCAATGCCTGCGGCGGACCACCTCGTCTTCCATCATGGCGATATGGGCGGCCGGTCCGCCGAACGCAGTGGCTCCAAGTTTCAGGAACAGCCATGCCACCTCCCGGAGCATCGTGGCTCGCTCGGTACCCCTCCGTCTGACCCTCTCCGACATCCTCTCAACCATCGTTGGGACCCGTGTGCCCAGCGAGGGTCGCGTCGAACCCCCAGCGGCCCGAGCCGACGATGAGGAGGAAGACCGACCCGAGAAGCATCGCAAAATCGGTGCGTGCCTCGTGGGCCATCTTCCAGAAGCCGCTCTCCATGAGCACGGGGACCTTCGTGGTGGCGATGGCAACGAGCATGTCGATGATGAGCAGAATCGAGGCCGGGCGGGTCAAGAGACCGAGCAGGATGAGTGAACCGCATCCAATTTCGACCACCCCGACGAAGGGAGCCAGGACCTGGGGTGCCGGGATTCCAATCTTGATGAATCGACCGACGCCGAGGGCGCCTGGGAACAGAAACTTTTGGATCCCTTCGGAGAGGAAGACCGCGCCAACCATGAGGCGGATGAGGATGACGGCAGCCGGGGCCCTGGTCGCGAGGATTGAGCGGAGGAACGTCATCAGGATGAGTCCCTTCGAGAATCCAGAGCAGCTTGCGCGGGCCTCAGATTGGGTACAGGCCATTATTATCGCAGGCCGATATCGCCTTGTCTACAGATCACGAATCGGACCCGTCTTCTCCTTCTCATACCGAATCGCCCGGATCGCTATCCTTATGCATAGACGCGTCTCATGCACGGAGGGTAGCACCATGGCCCGACCGCGACTCCCGATCGCCCCGCACCTGAGCCCCGAGGAGATCGCCAGCCGCTACCGCGCCTGCCGCACCGGGGTCGAGAAGACCCACGGGCAGATCCTCTGGCTCTTGACCCGCACCGGGGTCCCGCCGACCCCCGCCGAGGTCGCCGCCCAAGTCGGCTTGACGCCCGCCTGGGTCCGCGCGGTGATCCGGCGCTGGAATGCCGAGGGGCCCGACGGGCTGACCGACCGCCGGAGCGCCCGCAACGGCGGCCGGCCGAAGCTGACCGCCGGGCAGCAGGCCGAGTTGTCCGCCGCGCTGCAGCAACCGCCGCCCGACGGCGGGCTGTGGACCGGCGCGATGGCGGAGCGGACGGATCACGCCTGTCAACGGCTTCGGCTAGGGGGCTGGCCTCGGTCGGGCCACCTGCCTTGCCGATACCTGGAAGGCTCGGTCCGGTGGTGCTCCAACCGGTGAAGATGGTTTTCTCGCTACTCTGCCGTCCCCCCGGCCCCGCGACGCCAGTGTTGATCCACCGCAGCCCCGTAGCGTTCGGCCCATTCGTGAAGGCCCGTCAGGGCCGGTATCAGCGTTGAGCCTAGCTCCGTCAGGCGGTACTCGACTCGCGGCGGCACTTCCGCGTACACCCGCCGGCCGACCAGCCCCGACCGCTCCAGGTCACGCAACCTCTTCGTCAGCTCCTTCTGCGTAATCGGGGCGACCCTCCGCTGGAGCTCCCGGAAGCGGACCGGGCCCCCGGCCTCGTGCAGGGCGAAGAGGATGTGGATGGTCCACTTGTGGGCGACCAGCTCCATCGCCCGCCCGGCCGGGCAGTGGGCCGGGGTCTCTCCCGTGGCCTGGGGCTCGTGTCGCGGAGAGCGGGAAGTGTCTGCCATGGCTAGAGGTATCCATTTGGTGCCTACGTGTCCGGATGGTGCCTACTTGCTAATTGATACCAGAAGTCTAGGCTTACTGGCATGGAGAGTGAAACCCGGCCGGAAGCGGGCCGCTTGGTTTGAGGGAGATTAGTCCATGACTCGGGTGCCTCGCCTCTTCCCGGCATTCCTCGGCGGGCCGGGTGCCGTTGGGCTCTTGATCCTCCGGCTCGTCGCCGGGACGGCGATGATGCTCCACGGTTGGCCCAAGATTCAGCATGCGACCTCGTGGATGGGGCCAACGGCCCCGGTGCCCGGCGTCTTCCAGGCCCTCGCGGCCCTGGCCGAGTTCGGCGGCGGCCTCTGCTGGGTGCTCGGCCTGCTCACGCCACTCGCCTCGTTCTTGATTCTCTGCGACATGGCGGTCGCACTCGGGATGGTCCATCTGCCCCAAGGCCATCCGTTCGTGGCGTCCCAGCCGGGCGGGCCGTCGTATGAACCCGCTCTCGGGTATCTGGCCATCGCGGTGGCCCTCCTGTTGATCGGGCCGGGCAAGTTATCCCTCGATGCGTGGCTGTTCGGGCGGGGCAGGATGGGAGCGGACGTGTCGCCCGACCCGGTTCGCGGCGGTTGAGGGTCGCGAGAGAGTCATCAAGAACGACTCATCAAGCGGAGGAGCAGCGCATGGCGGTCAAAGTCCAGGTCATCTTCTACAGCCTCTACACCCACGTCTATCAACTGGCCGAGGCCGTGGCCGCCGGGGCGCGGGAGGCCCCCGACACCGACGTGCGGCTCGCCCAGGTCGCCGAGACGCTCCCCCGGGAGGTCCTGGTGAAGATGGGGGCGGTCGAGACCAAGAAGGTGTTCGCCCACGTGCCCGTGGCCGACCCCCACGCCCTGGCCGATGCCGACGCCATCATCCTCGGCACTCCCACGCGCTACGGGGCCGCCACCGCCCAGATGCAAGCCTTCCTCGACGCGACCGGCGGCCACTGGGTCAAGGGGGCACTCATCGGCAAGGTGGGCAGTGCCTTCACCTCCACCGCGAGCCAGCACGGCGGCCAGGAGACGACCCTCATCCACATGCACACCTTCTTCTACCATCAGGGGATGGTGGTCGCCGGCGTGCCCTACGCGGCGCAGGAACTGCTTAACCTGGACGAGATCACGGGCGGGACGCCCTACGGCGCCTCGACCGTCGCCGGGCCACGTGGCGAGCGTACCCCGACGGCCAATGAACTCGCCATCGCTCGCTTTCAGGGGCGGCACGTCGCCCAACTGGCCGCGAAACTTGCGGCGCGATAGCCCCGCCGGATCATCGAGGAAAGCGCCATGATCACCATCCGACCCGCCCGCGAGCGGGGCCACGGCCAGCACGGCTGGCTCGACACCCGCCACACCTTCTCGTTCAACGACTACTACGACCCGCGGCACATGGGCTTCCGCGTGCTGCGGGTCATCAACGAGGACCGGGTCCGGCCGGGGCAAGGTTTCGGCACGCACGGCCACCGGGACATGGAGATCCTCTCGTACGTCCTCGAGGGGGCGCTGGCGCACCGGGACAGCCTCGGCAACGGTTCCGTCCTCCGGCCGGGGGAAGTGCAGTGCATGACGGCGGGGACCGGCATCCGGCACAGCGAGTTCAACCCCTCCGAGGTCGAGCCGGCCCACTTCTACCAGATCTGGCTCCTCCCTGACCGGCCGGGGCTGCCGCCGAGGTATGACCAGCGGACCTTCCCCGAGGAGGAGCGGCGGGGCCGGCTGCGGGTGGTCGCCTCGTCGGACGGCCGGGACGGCTCCCTGACCATCCACCAGGCCGCCGAGGTGTTCCTCTCCTCCCTGGCCACGGGGGAGCGGGTGGAGCACGAGCCGGCCTCGGGGCGGCACGCCTGGCTCCAGGTCCTGCGGGGGGCGGTCCAACTCAACGGCCTGCCACTTGCAGCCGGGGACGGGGCGGCCGTCAGCGACGAAACCTTCTTGACGGCGCTCGCGACCGAGCCGTCCGAGGTGATGCTCTTCGACCTGCCCTAGGCGCGAGCGGCACGGGGTGGACGGCGCTGATCACGCGCCACTTCGAGGATTGCGCCCGGAAGAGGATTCGAGGCAGCAACCAGCATCGACCGGGGCCGGGCGCCCCTAATACTACTCCGTTAGGTTTTTTGGACGTTCTGCATGTAAGGATGCCTGCCCTTCAGGAAAACCCTTGTTTTTCAAGGGTTTGCTTGAGACTTCGTGGCTGCAATTACAAGCATTTGATGTTCTGACGGATGCCATAAACCCTGAAATTGCAATAAGTTGAGGAAGTTAACGGAGTAGTATTAGG
>JAFANO010000074.1 GCA_019232645.1 Planctomycetaceae bacterium
TCCGTGGAAATGCGAGAGTCCGGATTCGAGATTCCGGAGTTGAGATTCCCGGGCCCTCCCGCTGGTCCGTGGAAATGCGAGAGTCCGGATTCGAGAATTCCGAAAAATCCCGCCGATCCTTCGAAATTCGAGAGTCCGAGTTTGAGATCGCAATGATCCCAATCCAATAAACCCTCCGAAATTCGAAATCTCGAATCCGGACTCTCGAATCCGGAATCTCAAAGTCAATGTCGTGTCTCACAGCGCGAGAAAGGCCCGGATTTCAAGGGCTTCGTGAGTGAGGCCGACGAGTTTCCGATACCTCCGCCCTAAGTTCTTTTGATTTTCAACTGTTAGTAACGCCGATATTTCGACGCCCTGCCTGTCTTTCAACTGCCGTGAGACACGATTCAATGCGAAAATCCCGGAGATCGCCTGCGCGATCTTCGGGTCGCGCCTCAGATTCCCTGCCGCTGGGAGAGGTTCATCCCCAGGTCGAGGCCGATCTCGTGGAGCTTGACGCGGACCTCCTTGAGGGTGGTCTCGCCGAAGTTGCGGACCGTCAGCAACTGGTCCTCGGACCGGCTGACCAGGTGGCGGACGGTGGTGATCCCCTCGCTCTCCAGGCAGTTGGTGGCGCGGACGGAGAGCTCGAGCTCGGCCAGGCTCATGTCCAGCTTGCGCTCGAGCTCGGCGTCGATCGGCTCGGCGCGGTGGCCGTTCTGGGCGCCGGCCTCGGCCGGCAGGCCGGGGCCCGGCTCGTAGTACTGGACGAACGGGTTGAGGTGCTTGCGGAGGATCTTGGCGGCCTCGACCAGCGCCATCTCGGGACCGAGCGTGCCGGTGGTCCAGATCCGCAGCAGGAGCTTGTCATAGTTGGTCCGCTGGCCGACGCGGGTGTTGTCCACGCGGTACTCGACCCGGACGACCGGGCTGAAGATGGCGTCGATCGGGATGGCGCCGACCTCGAGGTCGTCGGTGTGCCCCTCGGCGGCCGGGCGATAGCCCCGACCGTTCTCGACGGTCATCTCCAGGACGAACGGCACGTCGTCGGTCAGGGTGCAAAGGATGTGGTCGGGGTTGATGATCTCGATCGACTCGTCGTGGAGGATATCGGCGGCGGTGACGACCCCCCGGCGGTCGCGCTCGATCCGGATCGTCCGGCTCTGCTCCGAGTGGTTCTTGACGACCAGGCCCTTGAGGTTCAGGACCAGGTCGGTGATGTCCTCGACCATGCCGGGGATCGAGGAGAACTCGTGCTGGACGCCCTGGATCTTGATCTTGGTGACGGCGCTGCCCTCCAGGCTCGACAGGAGGATGCGCCGGAGGCTGTTACCGACCGTGTGGCCGAAGCCGCGTTCGAACGGCTCGACCTGGAACTCGCCGTAGGTGTCGGTCAATTTCCCACGGTTGCAGACGACCCGGCTCGGCAGTTCGAGACCACGCCAACGGATGCGCATCGCTCTCTCCCAAGGTGAGCGGCCAGCGATCGGCGCCCTGTCCTTCGCCCCCCGGCGACCGGCCGGGCCTCTCCCTCGGGGGCCTGGCTGGGGCGTGCGGCCGTCGCGCGGTGTGACGGCCGGCGGGCGGCAAGGCGAGGCACGCGGCGGGACGCCGACGGCGTTTCTCAGCGGCTCAGAAGCTCGACGATCAGTTGCGGGGTGACCGGCAGCGAAATATCCTGGGTCCCGGGCAAGCGGGAGACGCGGCCCTCGGGCGGATCGGTGCTGAGGCGCTCGAGCCAGTCAGGGACGGGCGGCATCCCCTCGACCATCAGGTTGTTGGCGGCCAGCTTGCGCGAATGCTCGCGGTCCTTGACCTGGATCTGGTCGCCGGGGCGGACCAGATAGCTCGGGATATCGAGCTTGCGGCCGTTGACGGTGATGTGCCCGTGCGTGATCATCTGCCGCGCCTGCGGCCGGCTGGTCGCGAACCCGAGCCGGGTGACCACGTTATCGAGCCGGCGCTCCAGCAGCGCCATCAGCGCGTCGCCGGTGTTGCCGGGGCGGCGGCTGGCCAGCTCGAAGTACTTGCGGAACTGCCGCTCGAAGATGCCGTAATAGCGCTTGACCTTCTGCTTCTCGCGGAGGCGGATCGCGTACTCGCTCGCCTTGCCGCGGCGATACTGGTGCATCCCGGGGACCCCCTCGCGGCGGTCGATCGCGCACTTGGGGGTGTCGCACCGCGTCCCCTTCAAGAACAGCTTCAGGCCCTCGCGGCGGCAGAGCCGGCAGACCGGTCCAATATGACGTCCCATGGTGGCTCAGCAATCCTTCGACGGGTTGGTTGGGCCGAGTTTTCCGGCCCCGATGGGGCCTGGGTTCCTCGGTGATCCGGCTCGCGTCGGCGAACCTTTCCGGCGGACTCATCGACCTCGGGCCGACCTCCCAGGATCTTCGGCAACCCGAACACCGAAATCCCAAGGTCCCGACGGGGTCGAATTCTCCTTCATTGAAACGTTGACATGCCCGCCCTTGCCCGAGGGCAGGCTCCCGGGCGACGGTGTCGCTTCTTATAAAATCTCGAATTCGAGATCTCGAATTCGAGATCCGGTCAGAGTGACCAAAATCCCCGGAACGCGGATCAGACCCGACGCTTCTTGGGGGGTCGGCAGCCGTTGTGCGGCAGCGGGGTGACGTCCTCGATCGCCTTGATCGAGAGCCCGGAGGCCTGCAGTGCGGTGATCGCGCTCTCGCGACCCGAGCCGGGCCCCTTGACCTTAACCTCGACCTCCTTGACGCCATACTTGGTGGCCGTCGCTGCGGCGGTCTCGGCGGCACGCTGGGCGGCGAAGGGCGTGCTCTTGCGGCTCCCCTTGAAGCCGACCGTCCCGGACGAGGCCCAGCACAACGCGTCGCCGTTGGGGTCTGTGATCGTCACCGTCGTGTTGTTGAACGTCGCCTTGATGTGCACGACCGCCCGGCTGACGTTGCGTCGGGTCTTGCGCTTCTTGGCCTTGGCCACGGGTCCCGTTGCTCCTTATGCTCAATCGAACCGGAGAGACCGATCCTCGGTGCGACCGCTGCACCGTTTTCATGCGTCCCAGGAGATCCTCACGTCCCGACTCACCGTCGTGCAAGGCGTGCGAAGAGACTTTCATCCGCCGCGCCTTTTGGTCCGGAGATTTGGCGCCGGCGAGATCCAGGATCTCGCGATCAGTCTTGCCTCCGAAGTCCTGAGATCGGATCGAGAATGCCGCAATCGGCCGGGGATGAGTTCATCGGCCGACGTGTCCGGATCGATCATCGCCATTCCGAGCGGCAAGGATCAATAGCTCGGGATCCGTCGGCGGGACGAAACGACGACGCGTTTCGCCCCGTGCGCGAGCGACGGGAGAGGGTTCGTCCCGAGACGATCTCTCCAGCGATCCGGCCGGACTACCGCATCTCCTTGACGCCTTTCTTGCCGGCGACCGTCTTGCGCGGGCCCTTGCGGGTCCGGGCGTTGGTCCGCGTCCGCTGGCCATGGACCGGCAGCCCCTTGCGGTGCCGGAGGCCCCGGTAGCAGCCGATGTCGCGGAGCCGGCCGATGTTCTGCTGCACCTGGCGGCGGCGTTGGCCCTCCACCACGTACTCGTTGTCGAGCAGCGCGGCCAGCTTGGCCAGCTCGTCTTCGGTCAGGTCGCGGGCACGCTTGTCGGGGCTGATCCCCGTCCGATCACAGAGCTGCTCGGCGAGGAATGGACCGATCCCGTAGATGTACCGCAACGAGATCACCGTGCGCTTGTCGTTCGGGATGTCGATACCGAGGATACGAGGCATCCGTCCAATCTCCGTGATTTCGACTCATCCCACCGCGACGGCGAGGGGATCATGCTCAAGGGCCCGGGATGAAATAACCTTGACAGGTCGGTCTGCCCGCAGCCCTGTCCAGACGCTCAAGACGACAGTCGGCTGGAACACGGATTTCGTCCCAGGCCCGCAGGATGTTATTGATCTCAGCCTTGGCGCTGCTTGTGGCGGGGATTCTCGCAGATCACGTAGACCTTGCCCCGGCGTCGGACGATCTTGCAGTGCTCGCATATCCGCTTGACGCTGGCTCGGATCTTCATCGGGCTCTCGACTCGCTTTCCGTCCGTCGCATCATCACAGGGGGCGACCCCACCCGGGACCGTTGCCATCCATCGAGGTTTAGGCCGAATTGAGCCAATATACCGTCCGCCGAAAGATCCCGCAAGGGCGGAATTTTCGGTCCCCGGCCGGCCGGGGGTCGGATGCCCTGGCGTCCTCAGTCATCGAGCAGGGTCAGGATGCGTGGCCCCTCGGTGGTCAGGGCGACGGTATGTTCGAAGTGGGCACTAGCGGCGCGGTCCTTGGTCTCGACGGTCCAGCCGTCGTCGAGGGTCCGGACGTCCTTGGTCCCCAGCGCGACCATCGGCTCGACGGCCAGGACGAGCCCCGGCTCGAGCCGGATGTCGTTCTTGCGCAGCGCCTTGCTGACGAAGTTGGGGACCTGGGGCTCCTCGTGCATGTCCTGGCCGATGCCATGGCCGACGAACTTCTCGATGACGTACATCCACTGGCTCTTGACGTAGCGCTCCATCAGGTTGGCGACCTCGGACCAGGTCCGGCAGCGGGCCGTGGCGCGGATGGCCAGCGCCAGCGTCTCCGCGGTGACGTCGAGCAGCTTCTGGTGCTCGGGCCGGATCGCGCCGACGGCCAGGGTCACGGCGGCGTCGCCGCACCAACCGTTGAGCTTGCAGCCGGTGTCGATCGAGATGACGTCCCCCTGGCGGAGCGGCCGGCGGTTGGGGATGCCGTGCACGACCTGCTCGTTGACGCTGGCGCAGATGACGGCCGGGAACGGCGGCTTGCCCTTGACCGAGCAGGGATAGCCGCGGAAGAGCGGGATCGCCCCGTGCTCGCGGAAGATCTCGGCGACGGCCGCGTCCAGGTCGGCCGTCGTGACGCCGGGGACGGCGAGCTTGCGGACGCGGTCGAGCGCCAGGGCGACCACCCGGCCCGCCTCGCGCATCAGCCCGATCTCGCGCGGGCTCTTCAGCTTGATCACGGGACGATTCTCGACTTTACGCAACATCCGGGCCCCCTCGGGAGGGCGGGTCAGAGCCGGCGCCGGGCGCCGGTCCGCCCGCTCCCGTTCAGCGCTTGCTCACCAGGCCACCATAATTCCTCATAATCAGGTGGCTGTCAATCTTCTGGACCAGGTCGAGGCAGACGCTGATGACGATCAGCAGCCCCGTCCCCCCCAGGAAGGACGCGATGGTGAAGTCCACGTTCAGGGCGTTCTGGACCACCGAGGGGATGACGGCCACCAGGCTCAGGAACGCCGCGCCGACGTAGGTGATCCGGAGCATGACCTTCTCGAGGTAGTCCGCCGTCCGCCGCCCGGGGCGATAACCCGGGATGAAGCTGCCGTAGTCCTTGAGGTTCTCCGACATGTCTTTCGGGTTGAACGTGATCGCCGTCCAGAAGTAGCAGAAGAAATAGATCAGGATGATGTAGAAGACCGTGTAGAGGTAGCTCTGTCTCTGGAACGCCAGGGCCGTCTCGTCGATGAGGGCCGCGACCATCGACTTGAGGTCCCAGGTGTCGGACCGCCAGCCCGCGGTGGCTTTTTGCAGGCCGTTGAAGATGAACGAGGGGAAGATGAGCAGGCTGGAGGCGAAGATGATCGGCATCACGCCCGCCTGGTTGACCTTCAGCGGCAGGTACTGCCGCGTCCCCCCGAAGACCCGACGACCCCGGACGTGCTTGGCCGACTGGGTCGGGATCCGCCGCTGGCTCTCGGTGATCGCGATCACCCCGACGACCACCGCGACGAACAGGCCCGCCAGCAGCACGATCGTGGTGATGCCGTACTTGCCCGCCTCGGGGGTCAGCCTGGGGGTGGCGTTCTCCCAGAGCCCCTTCAGCGCCAGCGGCATCCGCGCCAGGATGCCCGCCATGATCAGGAGGCTGATCCCGTTGCCGATGCCGTACTCGTCGATCTGCTCGCCGATCCACATCAGGAAGATGGTCCCGGCGGTCATGGTACAGACGCAGACCAGGCCGTGCCAGAAGGTCTGGTATTGCGGCAAGACCACCCCCATCTGGGGACTCATCATGTATTGCACCCAGAAGGCGCTCTGGATCGCGCAGAGGAAGACGGTGGCGTAGCGGGTATATTCGTTGATCTTTTTGCGGCCGCTCTCCCCCTCCTTCATCATCGCCTCGAGCGACGGGATGACGCTGCCTAGGAGCTGGAAGATGATCGACGCCGAGATGTAGGGCATGATCCCCAGGCCGAAGATGGTGCTCATGCCGATCGAGGTGCCGCCGAACATGGCGACGGTCCCGAAGATCTTGCCGGCGGCGTTGGTGCTCTGGTGTTCCTGCCAGTTCCTGAGCTGGTCCTGGTTGACGATCGGCAGGGGGACGTAGAACCCGACCCGGTAGATGGCCAGGAACATGGCCGTCATCAGGATCTTGCGCTGGAGTTCGGGGACCTTGAACAGGATCGTGTAGAGCTTGCCCACGAGCGACTCTCCGTCGGGTGCGTGGCACGCACCGGGCCAGGGATGAGCGAAGACCGGGCCGACGATGGCCGGGGGCCGGGGGCTCGCGCCCGATCTGGTGGCCTGCCATCCGGCCCCTGGGAGCTATTGGACGACGACCGCCCGCCCGCCCGCCTGGGCGATCTTGGCGGCGGCCGAGGCGCTGAACTTGTGGGCGTGCACGGTCAGCGCCTTGGTCAGCGCGCCGTCGCCCAGGATCTTGACGCCGTCGTCGTGCCGCCCCTTGACCAGCCCGCGGGCGCGGAGGGCCGCCTCGTCGACGACGACGCCGACCTCGTAGCAGGCCTCGAGCGCGGCGAGGTTGACGATGGCGTAGTCCTTCTTGAAGGCCCCGTTGAAGAAGCCGCGCTTCGGGACGCGGCGGGCCAGGGGCATCTGGCCGCCCTCGGACAGCGGGCCGATCTTGAAGCCCTGCCGCGACGAGTGCCCCTTGTGCCCCTTGGTCGCGGTCTTGCCGTGGCCCGAGCCGATGCCCCGGCCGATCCGCTTCCGCTTCTTGCGCCTGTGGATCCCTTGGTGGACGTCGTGCAGTTGCATCAGAGGGACACTCCTCGGAGCCGGGCGACCTCATCCTTGGTCCGGAGCTGGGTCAGGGCGTCGATGGCCGCCTTGACCAGGTTCAGTTTGTTGGTCGAGCCGAAGCTCTTGGTCAAGATGTCGGTGATCCCGGCGGCCTGGACCACGGCGCGGACGGCGCCGCCGGCGATCACGCCGGTGCCGGGGCTGGCCGGGAGCATCACCACCCGGGCCGCGCCGAAGCGGCCGATGATCCGGTGGGGGATGGTCCCCCCCTTGAGGTTGATCCGCTTCATCTGCTTGTGCGCGTCCTTGACGCCCTTCTCGACGGCGGGGGGCACCTCGTTCGCCTTGCCATAGCCCCACGCCACCTGGCCGCGGCCATTGCCGACGACGACCAGCGCGTTGAAGCTGAAGCGGCGGCCCCCCTTGACGACCGCGGCGCAGCGGCGGATCGCCACCACGCTCTCGGTCCATTCTCCTCGGTCGCGTTCCCGATTCTCGCTCGACACGGCGGGCTCCCCTGTGCGCGGACGGTTTCCACCCCTAGAACTGCAGGCCCGCTTCGCGGGCGGCGTCGGCCAGGGCCTGGACCCGGCCGTGATACTTGTAGCATCGGCGGTCGAAACAAATCTTGTCAATACTGGCCTGCTTGGCCCGCTCGGCGACGACCCGCCCGACGAGCGCGGCGGCCGCCTTGTTGCCGCCGTAGGCCTGCTGGGCGCGGATCTCGGGGTCGAGCGTGCTGGCCGACACCAGGGTCGTCCCGTTGACGTCGTTGATCACCTGCGCGTAGATGTGCTTCGAGCTCCGGAAGACGGCCAGGCGGGGCCGCTCGGGGGTCCCGAAGAGCCGGCGGCGGACCCGGCGCTGGCGGCGGACCCGACGGGCTTGGACGAGCATGCGTTGACTCACCGGAGGATCCTTTCGCGTGCCTGGGGCTCGGGGGCGGCCGATCCCGACCGGACACCCGGCCCTGCGCCTCGTTTCGTTGCGCGCCCGGGGGAGCGAACCGCCGCGGGTTACTTCGACCCGAACGCCTTGCCCGCCTTGCGGCGGACGACCTCGCCCTCGTAGCGGATGCCCTTGCCCTTGTAGGGCTCGGGGGGGCGGACCTTGTGGACGACGGCGGCGAACTGGCCGACCGCCTGCTTGTCGGGGCCGGTGATCGTGATGTGGGTCGGGTCGGGGACGGCGACGCTGACCCCGGGCGGGGCCTCGAGCACGACCTGGTTGGCGAAGCCGACCTGCAGCGCCACCGTGTTGGCCTTCTTCAGTTGCGCCTGGTAGCCGACGCCGACGATCTCGAGCCTCTTGGTGAAGCCCGACGTGACCCCCTCGACCATGTTGGCGATCAGGCTGCGGGTCAGGCCGTGCAGGGCGCGGCTCTCGCGCTCGTCGTCGGACCGGCTGACGACGACCTGCTTGGCGGCCGCGTCGTAGTTGACGCCGATCTCGCTCCGGTAGTTGAACGAGAGCTTGCCCTTGGGGCCTTCCACCAGGATCGTCGAGTCGTGGATCGAGACCTTCACACCGGCCGGCACGGGGACCGGCTTGCGACCGATTCGGGACATGGGACCGATATCCTCTCGCGACGGGACCCCTCGGGGGGTCCGACCCTCCGCGCCGACTCGGGGTGTCGGGGCTGCGGATTCTCTCAATGGATCAACGCGAGGACCTCGCCGCCGACCTTCTCGGAGCGGGCGCGGCGGTCGCTGATCACGCCCCGGGGGGTGCTGAGGATCTGGATCCCCATCCCGCCCAGGATCGGCTTGAGGTCCTTGTACCCGCTGTAGACGCGGCAGCCCGGCTTGCTCACGCGGTCGATCCGGGTGATCAGCCGCTCGCCGTTGGGGCCGTACTTCATGTGGAGCCGGAGCGTCTTGGCCGGCACGGTGTCGAGCTCTTCGAAGTCCCAGATGTAGCCCTCGTCCTTGAGGACCTGGGCGATCCCCCGGCGGAGGTTCGAGGTCGGCATCTCGACCAGCGGGCGCTCGATCCGGACGGCGTTCCGGATCCGCGTCAGCATGTCGGCGATCGGGTCGGTCATCATGGCAGGGGCGGTTCCGTCGACCGCCGCGGGTCACGCGCCGCCCGGCGAGACGATCTCCGGAGCGGGCCGCGTCGGGGCGGCGGGGGTTGTTCGCGATGGTGGGCCGGGCCCACCCGTGCAGCGGCGACTACCAACTGGCCTTCTTGACGCCCGGGATCAGGCCCCGGCCGGCCAGGCTCCGGAAGCAGATCCGGCAGATGCCGAATTTGCGATAGACGGCGCGGGGACGGCCGCAGAGCTTGCAGCGGTTGCGGTGGCGGACCGCGAACTTGCGGGGCGTCTCCGACTTGATCATCTGGGCTTTGGTCGACATAACACGCTCACCCTCGGGGATGGTCGTCCGGCCAGGCGCGGCTTCGGGCGACGGTCACGGCGTTACTTCTTACCCTTCGCTGCCCCGGCCTTCTGGGGCTGTCGGAATGGCATGCCGAAGGAGCGGAGCAGCTCGCGGGCCTGGTCGTCGCTGTCGGTCGTCGTGACGATCGTGATGTCCATGCCCTGCGTATGCTGGATCCGGTCGGCGTCGATCTCGGGGAAGACGACCTGCTCGGCCAGGCCGAGCGTGTAGTTGCCGTGCCCATCGAAGCTGTCGGGGTTGACGCCGCGGAAGTCGCGGATCCGGGGCAGGGCGACGGAGATCAGCCGGTCGAGGAACTCGTACATCCGGCGGCCGCGGAGGGTGACCTTGCAGCCGATCTCGTTCCCCTCGCGGAGCCGGAAGCCCGAGACCGAGACCTTGGCCTTGGTCACCACCGGCTTCTGGCCGCTGAGCTTGCTCAGGCTGTCGACGGCGGCGTCGAGCAGCGCCTTGTCCTGCGTGGCCCGGCCCACCCCCATGTTGATGACGATCTTCTCCAGCTTGGGGATCGCCATCTTGTTGGTCAGCTTGAACTTGGAGGCCATCGCCGGCGCGATGTCCTG
>JAFANO010000075.1 GCA_019232645.1 Planctomycetaceae bacterium
CGCGTCCTCGACGTGCAGGTGCGCGACGAGACGTACCGCCAGTTCGAGGAAGCCGCCGCCGCCCGCGACCAGGCCGAGGCCCTGGTCTCGGCAACGACCGCCGACCGCGACAGGGCGGCCGCCGACCGCGACAAGGCCCGCGTCGACGTCGAGGCCGCACGCGCCGACCTGGAGGTCGCCAAGGCCGACGAGCGGCAGGCCAAGGTGATCCTCGAATACGGCCGGATCAAGGCCCCTTACTCCGGCGTGTTCACCCAGCGTAACGTCAGCCCGGGCGACTACCTCCAGCCCGGCGGCGGCACCAACGGCCGGCCCCTGTTCGTCCTCGAGCAGACCGACCCGGTCCGCGTGTTCGTCGGCGTCCCCGAGCTGGCCTCCTTCTTTATCCACGAGGAGGACACGGCCCTGATCCGCTTCCAGGCGATCCCGGGGGCCACCCGCGAAGGCAAGGTCGTCCGCTCGGGCTTCTCGCTCAACCCGTCCACCCGCACCCTCCAGACCGAAATTGACATCCCCAACGCCGACGGCCACCTCCACCCCGGCTGGTACGTCACCGTCACCATCGCGGTCGACCGCAAGCAGGTCTGGACCCTCCCGTCCGACGCCATCGGCTTCCAGGGGCAGCAAAACTACTACGTCTACCTCCAGATCGATGGCAAGCCCGTCCGTACCCCGGTCATCGTCGGCCCGTCCGACGACACGCACACCGAGGTCCTCAGGAAGTATTCCCCCGACGCCAATACCAACGTCTGGCCGTCCTTCGACGGCACCGAGCGCGTCCTCGCCGGCAACCTCGACGTCCTCGCCGAGGCCCAGTCGGCCTCCGCGAAGGGTGGGCAGCAATGAACGATCGTCTCCGGCTGACGGCACGCGGCCCGGTCGTGATATGCTTCACCTGACACGGGCCACTCGACCACTCGCCCGTGCCCTCCACGCAGGGGATGGATCGTGGCACCAGCCTTAACTGCCGAGCACCAGAGGCTGGCCGACAGCCAGGCCCGCAGAGCCGACTGGAAGAACTGGGGGCCGTACGTGGCCGAGCGCGCCTGGGGGACCGTCCGCGAGGACTACAGCCCCGACGGTGACGCCTGGAACTCCTTCCCGCACGACCACGCCCGGAGCCGGGCCTATCGCTGGAACGAGGACGGCCTGGCCGGCTTCTGCAATCGCTTCCAGAACCTCTGCATGGCCATCGCCCTCTGGAACGGGCGCGACCCGATCCTCAAGGAGCGCCTCTTCGGCCTCTCCGGCCCGGAGGGGAACCACGGCGAGGACGTCAAGGAGTATTACTACTACCTCGACGCCACGCCGACACACTCATTCATGAGGATGCTCTACAAGTATCCGCAGGTCGAGTTCCCTTATGGCCGCTTGGTCGAGCAGAACGCGCGGCGAAGCCGGTCCGACCGCGAGTTCGAGCTGTTCGACGCGATCGGCGACGCCTTCCGGGCGGGCCGTTACTTCGACGTCTTCATCGAGTATGCCAAGGTCGACCAGGAGGACATCCTCTGCCGGGTCACGGCCATCAACCGCGGTCCCGAGCCGGCCCCGCTCCACGTCCTGCCGCACGTCTGGTTCCGCAACTCGTGGTCGTGGGGACACTCCCCCGATCGGCCCGAGCTGCGCGGCGAGGGGGACGCCTCCGTCCGGGTCTGGCACAAGCATCTCGGCGAGTGCTGGTGGTACGCCGACGTCCGCCCGCATGCGCCCGAGCTGTGGTTCAGCGAGAATGAGACGAACCTCGAACGGCTCTTCGGGGTCCCCTGCCCTTCCCCCTACGTCAAGGACGCCTTCCACGAGGCGCTGATCCACGGCCGGGCCGACCGGATCAATCCCGACCGGCGCGGCACGAAGGCCGCCGCCCACTACCACGCGACCGTCGGACCGGGCGAGGCGCTCGTCGTCCGCACCCGGTTCGTCGATCGTCGGCTCGACGATCCATTCGTCGACTCGGACGCCACGTTCGACCTCCGCCGCCGCGAGGCTGATGAGTTCTACGACGCCGTGCAGAAGCCGGGGCTCACGGATGACGAACGTCACGTCCAACGCCAGGCGTGGGCGGGCCTCCTCTGGAGCAAGCAGTTCTACCATTACAGCGTCGAGCTCTGGCTGAGGGGCGACCCTGCCGGCCCCCCGCCGTCGGACGAGCGGACCCGGAGACGCAACGCGGGCTGGGCCCACTTCACCGCGCTGGACGTCCTCTCGATGCCCGACAAGTGGGAGTACCCCTGGTTCGCCGCCTGGGACCTCGCCTTTCACTGCATCCCTCTCGCGCACGTCGATCCCGAGTGGGCCAAGCGGCAGCTCGTCCTGCTGCTCCGCGAGTGGTACATGCACCCCAACGGCCAGCTCCCGGCGTACGAGTGGGACTTCGGGGATGTCAACCCGCCGGTCCACGCCCACGCAGCCCGGCGGGTCTACGAGATCGAGCGCGCGCAGACCGGCCAGGGCGACGTGGACTTCCTGGAGGAGGTCTTCCACAAGCTGTTGCTCTACTTCACCTGGTGGGTCAACCGCAAGGACGTCGAGGGGCGCAACGCCTTCCAGGGTGGCTTCCTCGGCATGGACAACATCGGCATCTTCGACCGCAGCCAGCCGGACCTGCCCGACGGGGGCCGGCTGGAGCAGGCCGACGGCACGGCCTGGATGGGCCGGTTCTGCCTCGACATGCTGGCCATCGCCCTGGAGCTGTCGCGCACCCGGCCGTCGTACGAAGCAATGGCGACGAAGTTCTTCGAGCATTTCGTCGCCATCGGGCATGCAATCAACGGCATCTGCGGGAAGGTCGGGTTGTGGAACGAGGCTGACCGGTTCTACTACGACGTGATCCGCAGGCCGGAGGGGGCGCCGCAGCATCTCAGGGTCCGCTCGGTCGTCGGGCTGGTCCCGTTGTTCGGGACACTGGCGATCGCCCCAGATGTCTGGGAGCGCCTGCCCCGGTTTCGCCGCCGCATCGCCTGGTATCTCAAGTACCGGCCCACCCTGGCGAGCCACGCCTGCCTGCTGACCGAGCCGGGCGCTGGCGGCTACCGCCTGATGACAATCGTCGATCGGGCCAAGCTGGAGGCAGTCCTGGCGCGGGTGCTCGACCCGGATCAGTTCCTCTCCGACTACGGCGTGCGGTCCCTCTCGAAGGAGCACGCCGCCGCGCCCTATGAGTGCCACGGCCAGATGGTGGCCTATGAGCCGGCCGAGTCGTCCAGCCCGATCTACGGCGGCAACTCGAACTGGCGCGGGCCGATCTGGTTCCCGGTCAACTATGCGCTCATTCGGGCGCTGCGCGCGTACCACCGATACTTTGGTCCGACGCTGCGGGTCGAGCTGCCTACCGGGTCGGGCCGCCGGATGGACCTGGGCGAGGTTGCCGGCGAACTCTCCCGACGCCTGGTCCGGCTCTTCCTGCAAGACAAGTCTCGCGGTGGCCGCCGGCCGGTGTTCGGAGATAACGCCCTCTTCCAGGCCGACCCGCACTGGCGCGACAATATCCTCTTCTATGAGTACTTCCACGGCGACGACGGGGCGGGCCTGGGGGCCAGCCATCAGACGGGCTGGACGGCGCTGGTGGCCGAGCTGATGATCCGCCCGGGCGCAGGGCGTCGCCGCGACGCCGAGCCGGCCCTGGCAACCATCGGGACTCGGTCGGGCTGACTAGGAGTGAAGCAGCGAGGCACGCCGTCTTCCAGTTCCGATCGAATCCCGACGCTGTTCCAGGTAAGGTGTGTCGATTCTCCTGTATTGTGCTTGACATACAGCATCTTTGATCACGATGTCTATTATATGAACAATAATAAATTATTACCATGCCTTGGCGTGCAAAACGCAGGAGAATTGCGGTTCGAATCCGCCTGACATCTGGGAGCGGGTCATGAAAATCTGCATTGTCGGGGCCGGCGCGATCGGCGGCATGCTCGGAATCAAG
>JAFANO010000144.1 GCA_019232645.1 Planctomycetaceae bacterium
CGGATGGGTCATTGCGTCCGCGACGCCCAGGCGCTACGATACGCGAGGGCGGACGAGAAGACATCGGGCGCGGCGATCGAGCCCGGCGTGGGCTGGGGGGCTCCGACCCGGCCCCGGCCGCCCGGGCGCGACACCTCACTCGAAGGACACGACACGAGGGGGCTCCGCATGCGGATCGGGATCCTCACCAACGAATACCCTCCCTACATCTACGGGGGCGCCGGGGTCCACGTCGAGTACCTCACGCGGGAGCTGGCCCGGATCGAGGACGGGCACCATTCGGTAACCGTCCTCTGCTTCGGCGACCAGGACATCCGGCAGGAGAACCTGATCGTCCGGGGGATCAACCCCGAGTTCAACCTGCCGTACCTCGACCCGAGGCACAAGAAGTTCAAGGAGACGATGCTCCGGGACCTGGTCATGGCGGGGGTGCTGGGCGACGTCGACGTGGTCCATTGCCACACCTGGTATACCCATCTGGCAGGCTGCCTGGTCCAGCAACTGACGGACGCGCGGCTGGTCCTCACGACGCACTCGCTCGAGCCCCACCGCCCCTGGAAGGTCGAGCAACTCGGCAGGGCCTACCGCGCCAGCTCGTGGATCGAGAAGACCGCCTACCGGAACGCCGACGGGGTCGTCGCCGTCTCCTCGTCGATGCGGAACGACGTGCACACGCTCTACGACGTCCCCTACGACAAGATCCGGATCATCCACAACGGGATCGACCTGAACCAGTACCGGCCGACCCGCGACCCGGCCGTCCTGAAGAAATACCAGATCGACCCGGACCGGCCCTTCGTGCTCTTCGTCGGCCGGATCACGCGCCAGAAGGGGATTATCCACCTGGTCAGCGCCATCAAGCACATCCGGCCCGGGGTCCAGGTCGTCCTTTGCGCCGGGGCCCCCGACACGCCGGAGATCGGACTCGAGATGGAGGAGCGGGTCGAGCAGGCCCGGCGCGAGGCCGCCACGCCGATCATCTGGATCGCCCAGGTCGTCCCCAAGGAGGAGATCATCCCCCTCTACACGCACGCGTCGGTCTTCGTCTGTCCCTCGGTCTACGAGCCGTTCGGGATCATCAACCTGGAGGCCATGGCGTGCGAGACGCCGGTGGTCGCCTCGGCCGTCGGCGGGATCAAGGAGGTGGTCGTCCCCGAGAAGACGGGTCTGCTCGTGCCGTTCGAGCCGGTCAGCACGATCGACTTCGAACCCGCCGACCCGGAGCAGTTCGCGCGCGACCTGGCCGCCGGGGTCAACCGGCTCCTCGACGACCCGGTCCGGCTCCGGGAGATGGGCCTACGGTCCCGCGAGCGGGTGGAGCACTACTTTAGCTGGACCAGCATCGCGCGGTGGACGCTCGATTTCTATTTCGACCTGATGCAGGACTAGCGCCAATACCGTAGAAAGAGCCATAACTCATACGCATTCCAGAGATTTTGTGCGCTCTGTTTGGATCTCAAATTTGAGATTTCAGATTTCAAATCTATTCAGATCTCAAATTTGAGGCTTCAAATCTATTCAGATCTCAAATTTGAGATTTCAGATTTCCAATCAGCAGACCGAGCGCACGAAACCCCTGGAATCCGTATCACTCGCTACAGGTCAGGGAATCTCTCCCCCCAGCCCGGGGTCGGGGTGCTTCCGGAGCAGGATCGCCCCGGGGCGGTCGAAGTCGAGGATGGGGGCCGGCCCGGCGAGGTCGACGCGAGGCGGCGAGGGGTCGGGGGCGAACGGCGGGTCCTCCGTCGTCAGGACGACCTCCCAGCGTCGCCCGGCCGCGTCGGGCAGGCTCCCGAGGGAGACAGTCCCCGCGCCCCGGAGACGGACGACGACCTGGAGGGACGAGCCGCCGTCCTCGGCATCGCGCCGGAGGTGGAGCGAGTCGTCGTCGAGGGCGGTCGCCTCGAAGCTCCCAGGCCGCGAGGATCGGAGCGCCGGCTCCGTCCGGCGGAGGTGGATGAGGGCCTGGTAGAGCCGCAATGTCGAGCGATGCGGCTCCCGGTCGCGCCCCGACCAGTCGAGCTTGCAGGCGAGGAAGGTCGATTCGGCCTGGCAGTCGGGGATCCGGTCGCGTTGGGCGGGGTCGGTGAATGCCGCGAAGTGGCGGAACTCGTGCCGCCGGCCCTCCCTCACGAGCCGGCCCAGCCCTTCGTCGTGGTCGGTGAAGAACAGGAACGGCGCGCCCGAGGCCCATTCCTGGCCCATAAACAGCAGGGGCGTGGCGGCGGTCGTCAGCAGCAGGGCGGTGGCGGCGCGGTAGGTGGCCGGGTCCACCTGGTGGTTCAGCCGCTCGCCCAGCGCCCGGTTGCCGATCCGGTCGTGGTTCTGGATGTAGAAGACGAACCGGCGGGGGGCGAGCCCGGCCGGGTCGGTCCCGCGGTGATAACCGCGATACGTCGAGAACTCGCCGGTGAACAGCCAGCCCCGATTGATCGTCCGGACCAGGTCGGCCACCAGGCCGCGGAAGTCGCGGAAGGCCCCCTCGCAGTCGCCGGCCAGGTAGCGGCGCAGCTCGTGGTGGAAGTCGTCCGACCAGAGCGCGTCGAGGCCCCACCCCCCCTCCGACTCGGTCCGGACCATCGCCGCCAGGTTGCGCGGATCCTCGGCGATCAGGTGGACGGGCCGATCCGGGACCGACCGCCGGGACGTCGCCGCCAGCTCGGCGAGGAACGGCCGCGGGCCCTCGTCGAACAGGTAGTGCGTGGCGTCGAGCCGGAGGCCGTCCATGTGGTATTCGTGGAGCCAGCAGAGCGCGTTCTCGATGAAGAAGGCGCGGACCATCGCGCTGCGCGGGCCGTCGAGGTTGATGGCCGGGCCCCACGGGGTCTTGTGCCGGCTCGAGAAGTAGGAGGGGCTGAACTGGGCCAGGTAGTTGCCGTCGGGCCCGAGGTGGTTGTAGACCACGTCGAGCAGCACGGCCAGGCCGAGCCGGTGGGCCTCGTCCACCAGCCGGCGCAGGTCGTCGGGCGTCCCGTAGCACCGCGCGGGCGCGAACAGGTCCACGCCGTCGTAACCCCAGTTGCGCCGGCCGGGGAAGTCGGCCAGGGGCATCAGCTCGATCGCCGTGGCGCCGAGCTCGGCCACGCGCGGCAGGAGCCGCGTCGCCCCCTCGAAGGTCCCCTCGGGCGAGAACGTGCCGACGTGCAGCTCGTAGAGGATCAACTCGGCGGGATCGACCCCGCGCCAGGAGGCGTCGGTCCAGGCGAACGCGTCCGGATCGACGACCCGGGATGGCCCGTGGACGCCCTCCGGCTGGTACCGGGACGCCGGGTCCGGGAACGGGCCGAGGCCGTCGACGCGGTAGCGGTAGCGGGCCCCGGCCCCGAGGCCGGGCACGAGTCCGCCGAACGTCCCGTCGGGGTGCTTCTCCAGCGCGATCGCCCGGGGCCGGGCCCCGGGGCCCTCGAGGACGACCTCGACGCACGTCCAGTCGGGGGCCCAGACCCGGAACCAGACGCCTCCGGCGTCGGCGTCGGGCCGGGCCCCGAGGGAGGCTCGCCAGCTCATCGCCCGGCCTGCTTCATGACGATGATCCCCAGGGGAGGCAGGGTCAGGTTGAGCGACTGCGGCCGCCCGTGCCAGCTAATCGGCGAGGTCTTCACGCCGCCGAGGTTGCCCTGACCAGAGCCGCCGTAGATCTCGGCATCGCTGTTGAGGATCTCCTCCCACCGCCCGGCCCGGGGCACCCCGACCCGGTAGTTGCGGAGCACGTCGGGCGTGAAGTTGACGACGACCAGCGCCAGGTCCCCCTCCGAGGACCCCTTGCGCAGGAAGCAGAGCACGCCCCACTCGGCCCCCTTGGCGTCGACCCACTCGAAGCCCTCGGGCCGGCAGTCGAACTCGTGCAGGGCCGGCTCGGCGCGGTACTGGGTATTGAGGTCGCGGACCCAGCGCTGGAGGCTGCGATGGCGGAGGTCGTGCAGCAGGTGCCAGTCGATGCTCGTCGCGTAGTCCCACTCCTGCCACTGGCCGAAGTCGCCGCCCATGAAGATCAGCTTCTTGCCGGGTAGGACGTACATGTAGCCCAAGAGGAGCCGGAGATGGGCCCGCTTCTGCCAGTCGTCGCCGGGCATCCTGGCCAGGAACGACCCCTTGCCCTTGGCGACCTCGTCGTGCGACAACGGCAGGAGGTAGTTCTCGTTGAAGGCGTAGTGCATGCGGAAGAGGAGCTTGGTGTAGGCCTCGTGGCGCCGGGGGGGGTCGAGGGTCATGTAGTGGTTGAGCGTGTCATAGACCCAGCCCAGGTCCCACTTGAGGTCGAACCCCATGCCGCCGATGCCGACCGGTCGCGTGATGTTGGGCCGAGGCGTGGCGTCCTCGGCGATCGTCAGGACTCCGGGGTAGGCCTCGTGGACCTTGCGGTTGAACCGCTGGAGGAACGAGACGGCCTCGAGATTCTCGACGCCGCCGAACTTGTTGGGGGCCCACTCCCCCGGCTCGCGCCCGAAGTCGAGCCGGATCATGGCCTCGATGCCGTCGACCCGGAGGCCGTCGACGTGGTACTTGTCGAGCCAGAACAAGGCGTTGGTGAGCAGGAAGTTGACGACCTGGGGGCTCTCGTAGTTGAACGCGAAGGTGTTCCACAGCGGGATCCTCCGCTTGCGGCGGTCGACCGGCTCGTAGAGGTGGCTGCCGTCGAACTCGGCGAGGCCGTGGGGGTCGGTGGCGAAGTGGGCGGGGACCCAGTCGACGAACACCCCGATGCCTCGGCGGTGCAGGGTGTCGATCAGGGACATCAGGTCCTGCGGGGTGCCGTACCAGCCCGAGGCGGCGTAGTAGCCGACCATCTGGTAGCCCCACGACTTGCGGGTGGGGTGGTCGGCGACGGGCATCAGCTCGACGTGGGTGTAGCCCATATCGGCGACGTAGTCGGCCAGCATGGGGGCGATCTCGCGGTAGGTCAGCGGGCGGTAGGCGTCCTCGGTGTCACGCATCCAGGAGCCGAGGTGCAGCTCGTAGATCGCGATCGGCGCCGTCAGCGACTGGCGGGCGGCGCGAAGGGCCACCCAGTCGGCATCGCCCCAGGTGAAATCCGACAGGTCCCAGACCTTCGAGGCGGTGCCGGGGGGCACCTCGGCGGCGAAGGCGAAGGGGTCGGCCTTGTCGAACCGCGAGCCGCCGTCGGGGGCGACGATCGAGTACTTGTATCGCGCCCCGTGCCCGATCGCGGGCACGAAGCCGCTCCAGACGCCGGAGGCCCGCCGCGACAACGGGTTCGTCCGGGGGTTCCAGCCGTTGAAGTCGCCGATGACCGAGACCTCGCGGGCGTTCGGGGCCCAGGTGGCGAAATGGGTCCCGGACGAGCCGTTGAGCTTGAGGGGATGCGCCCCCAGCTTCTCGTAGAGCCGGTCGTGGGCCCCCTCGTTGAAGAGGTGCAGGTCGAAGTCGCTCAGCATAATCATCGCTCGACGAACAATCCTTATCTCCGGGACCGCCCTGCCCCGCTCGACCCGGCCGGAGTCGGGGACACCGGTGCGGGATGTGGGCCCGGTCGCGGTCGACACGGCGGACGGTTTCACGACCCGGGGGAGGCTGTTCAACGGTCACAGGATCATGAACGCAACCCCTCCGTCAAGGGGCCTGTCCGGGCCCCGGCGCGGAAGCTCCGGCGGCGGATCCGGTTGTGTGGCCGGGGCAAAATCTCCGGCGCCCCGGCGGGCCGACGATGACATTACATGAAGTAGTCGAAGTCGCGCTCGGTCCGGAGCCGGCGGCGGACCTGGAGGATGTGTGCCGGGCTGACGTGCGGGTCGAGCTGCACGAAGTTCGCGTCGCCGTGCCAGAGGTACCGGGCGTCGCTGATCAGGTCGTGGACCTGGTACGTCTCGCCCGGGCCGGAGCCCAGGCTCAGGTCGTGCACCGGCAGGTGGACCCAGCCCGATTGCGTGTGGTACGGGTCGAGGTTGACGACGACGACGATCAGGTTCGACAGGTCGGGCGTGGACTTGCCATAGCAGAGCATCGCGTCGTTGTCGACGTGGAAGAACCGGAGGTTGCGGTTGGAGTGCAGCGCCGGGTTCTCGCGGCGGATCTCGTTGACCCGGGCGATGTAGTCGCGCAGGCTCCAGGGGGCGTCGAGGTCCCAGTGGCGGACCTGGTACTTCTCGGAGTCGAGGTACTCCTCCGAGCCCTGCCGGACCGGCGTGCCGACGCAGTGCTCGAACGGCGGCCCGTAGATGCCGTAGGTCGCCCCCAGCGTCGCGGCCAGCACGAGCCGGATCATGAAGGAGGGCCGGCCGCCGACCTGGAGGTACTCGGGCAGGATGTCGGGCGTGTTGGCGAAGAGGTTGCCCCGCATGTACTCGGCCGTCTCGCCCAGCATCAGCTCGTTCATGTACTCGGTCAGCTCCCACTTCGTGTTCCGCCAGGTGAAGTAGGTGTACGACTGCGAGTAGCCCCCCTTGGCCAGCCGCTTCATGACCTTGGGCCGGGTGAACGCCTCGGCCAGGAAGATCGCGTCGGGGTGCTTGTCCCAGACCTGCTTGATGACCCAGTCCCAGAACCGGAAGGGCTTGGTGTGGGGGTTGTCGACCCGGAAGATCGAGACGCCGTGGTCGATCCAGAACAGGAAGACGTCGCGGAGCTCGGCCCAGAGGGCCTTCCAGTCGTCGCACTCGAAGTCGATCGGGTAGATGTCCTGGTACTTCTTGGGGGGGTTCTCGGCGTACTTGATCGTGCCGTCGGGCCGGTGGCGGAACCACTGGGGGTGCTCGCGGACGTAGGGGTGGTCGGGCGAGCACTGGAAGGCGATGTCCAAGGCGATCTCGATCCCCAGGCCCCGGGCCTTGGCCACCAGGCGGTCGAAGTCCTCGAAGGTGCCGAGCCCGGGGTGAATCGCTTTGTGTCCCCCCTCGGGCCCGCCGATGGCCCAGGGGCTACCCGGGTCGTTGGGGCCGGGGGTCAGCGAGTTGTTCGGCCCCTTGCGGAAGGCCCGCCCGATCGGGTGGATCGGCGGCAAGTAGAGCACGTCGAAGCCCATGCCCGCGACATACGGCAGCCGCGCCTCGACGTCGCGGAAGGTGCCGTGCCGGCCCGGCTCGGACGCCGCCGAGCGGGGGAACATCTCGTACCAGGAGCCGAACCGGGCGCGCTCCCGCTCCACCATGATGCTGAGCACCTTGTCGTAGACGCAGAGCCCGCGGAGGTCGGGGTACCGCGCCATCCGCTCGACCAGCTCGCGGTCGAGCCCCGCCCAGGCGCGCGCCGACTGGCTCTCCGGCCCGGCCAGGAACCGCGCCCGCTCGCGGAGCCAGTCGGCGTCGGGGCCCGAGGCGCGCTCGGCCGCCTCGCGGACCAGCGTCGCGCCTTCCAGCAGCTCGCTGGTGAGGTCCGGCTGGCCGGCCTCGTGCTTCTTGGACAGCTCCTTGTGCCAGGAGAGGAAGCGGTCGACCCACGCCTGGATCGAGTACTCGTGCCACCCCTGCCGCGTGACCGTGAACCGGCCCGTCCAGCGGTCGTTGTTCAGGAAGACCAGGGGGACCTCGGCCCACCCGGCGGACCCGACCGGCCGGTGGCGCAGGACGGCCACGACGGCGTCGTGCCCGTCGGTGAAGATGTCGGCCGAGACGACGACCTCCTCGCCGACGGTCCGCTTGATCGGGAGCCGCCCGCCGTCGACCTCCGGGGAGACCCCCTCAATGATCACCCGGGACGGCACCCAATCCCGCGCCGAATCCGCCCGCGCCTGACCCTCCAACGCCATGATTCGCCCTCCGCCGAGGTTCCGACCGGGACCGTGGTCTCCCGCGTGCAATCACCGGGCGAGGGAGCCCCCGCCCGCGAGGGCCTCTCGCCGCCGGGTACGGCGGGCGCACCGAGGCCCGCCGACATGGCCACGGCCCGTGTCCCTCAAAGGCGGCGGGGGGTCGTGCAGAAGGGCCGAGTAGGACTCGACGAAGGACGGCCCGAGGGTCCGCACGCCCGGCGCCCTCCGCATCCACGCGAGAAGCTCTCCGGTCTCGCGCGTCGGTGGGACGCCCGCGATCCGACGGGTCGGTCACGGGGGATCGCGGCCCCCGGCCCGCGCACGACCCCGGCACGCGGGCCTAGGATCGTGAATCTTTATTCCTCAGCTACTGGTCGAGCAGAGCAAGGTTGTAATCGCCAGCGACAGCAAAGTGATGTTTGAGCCCGATCTCTGATAATCGAGTAGCGAGATAGGTTCCGACAGTGTAGCTCATTGCTAGATCCTTTCGTGTGTTATGTCTAAGGCCGGCAATTGCCTGCCGGGTACTGCTCACAAGAGGTTTGGAACGGCGGGATGGCTCCGTACAGACGGAGCCCTCACCGCCGTGCTCAATCCCCACCTCATGGGCGTTCCGCAAGCGCCTGACTTGCCTTTTGTAAAACCAGGGCGCTGCGCTTCATCGCCTCCTCTTCCTCTGTCGAAAGCACGGGATGGAGCGTAGCCACAACACCTCTGGATCCGAGTACGCGCGGCAGCGAGAAGCAAACATCACCGAACGGTGTCTCCCCCGTCCCGGGAGCTGACAGCGTAAACACCGCATGTTCATCATCACGGATTGCCCGCACGAGGCGGGCAAGGGTCGCACCGATGCCAAAGTTCGTCATGCCTTTGCCCTCGATGATACGGTAGGCTGCGTGGCGCACTTTCTCATCAATCTGCGCTTTTAGACCGTCGGTGATCGGCCGTCCTGCTTTCTCGGCAACCGAAGCGAGCGGCACGCCGCCCACTTGGATGCTCGACCACACCAGCACTTCCGAGTCACCGTGTTCGCCCAATACGTAGGCGAAGATCGAGTGAGGGCTGACATCCAGATACTCACTGAGGAAGGTGCGAAAACGGGCGGTGTCGAGCGCCGTACCGGACCCGATCACGCGGCCGGGAGGAAGCTGCGAAATTCTTGCCGTCAGCTCGGTCATTACATCGAGCGGGTTGCTCGCGACGACCAGCACAGCG
>JAFANO010000158.1 GCA_019232645.1 Planctomycetaceae bacterium
CGGCGCGTCAAATGAAGCCAAGCTCGCGCGCCGAGCGAAGCCATTTGCGCCGATCGAAATCATCGCACCAAAAGAAGTTAAACGCTCGGTACGTAGCCCATCACCATGCTCCGAACCAAGCCATTCATGTCGCGTCGAACGAAGCCAATCGCGCCGCAACGGATGAAGGATCTCTCGGGATCTCGAGTGCTTCGTGTTCTAGCTTTTTTGCTCAATTTTTGGGCGTTTTTCCGTGCGTCATGAGCCTCTGGGGCGGGCCGAATCGGCGGAGGCGGCGCGGGGCCATGGCCCCGCGGGTCGGGGAGAAAGGCCCGAAAACGAGGCGGGTTCCGCCCTTCGGTCCGCGTCAATGTCGGGCGATGGGATGCGGCATCGGGGCGCGAGGGCCGGGCATCGCGGGGAGATCGGCATGCGCACTGCTCATTACTGACCGCTTCCCCATATTGGACCGGGGAAGAATCGTCGAAGTAGATCATGTGGCGATGTCGACTCGGGCGGGCCTGGTCCACGCGGGGGCCCTCGAGACGGGCCACTGCGACGCGACCGATCTCGGATCTCTACCTAGGATTCGCAACCTTGTCACTCCCGGGAGGATGACCTTCGCGATGACCGCATTCATGAATGCCTCCAAGCAGGGGGCGCATCTCCTCTCGCTGGAAGAGATCGGGCGCGTGATCTCGCTGAAAGGGCAGCCGGCCGAGACGCTGGCGAACATCGTGCGGTTGATCCAGCAGCGGTTCGAGACCGAGGTCTGCTCGGTCTACCTGATCGAGCCCGACCGTGCGAACCTGGTGCTGGCGGCGACGGTCGGGCTCCGCCCCGAGAGCGTCGGGCTGGTCCGCATGGGCCTGCACGAGGGGCTGGCGGGGCTCGTGGCCGAGGAGCTCCGGCCCATCTCGGTCGCGGACGCGACCAAGCACCCCCGCTTCAAGTACTTCCGCGAGGCCGGCGAGGACGCCTTCCACTCGTTCCTGGGGGTCCCGCTGATCGACCAGGGGATGATCCAGGGGGTCCTGGTGGTCCAGACGGCCGAGCCCCGCGACTTCTCGCGCGACGAGTCGGCGATGCTGGCGGCGATCGCCGCCCAGCTCGGGCCGACCATCAGCGAGGCCCGCACGCTCGAGAAGTTCATCGCCCCGACCTACGAGCGGATCTGGGCCCTGGCCCGCAACTTCTGGTGGAGCTGGGACGCCGAGGCGGCCGGCCTCTTCAACGAGCTCGACCCGGTCCAGTGGCGCGAGCTCGACCACAACCCGGTCGCGATGCTCTCGACGATGACGCTGGAGCGGCTGGAAGATCGCGCCGAGCAGCTCGTGCTCCACAGCCGGCTGAACCACGCCTATCGCCGGCTGCAGGAGTACCTCCAGTCGTCGCGGACCTGGGGGGCCACCCACTCGGGGGTGCTCAAGGCCCGCCCGGTGGCCTACTTCTCGGCCGAGTTCGGGCTGCACGAGTCGCTGCCGATCTACTCGGGCGGCCTCGGCGTGCTCGCCGGCGACCACGTCAAGAGCGCCTCCGACCTCGGCGTCCCGCTGGTCGGCGTCGGGCTCTTCTACGCGCAGGGCTATTTCCGCCAGCGGCTCGACGTGTCGGGGTGGCAGCACGAGGACTACCTCGACGTCGACACTCGGCAGTTGCCGCTGGAGCTGCTCATCGGCCCGGACCACCTCCCGGTCACGGTGGCGGTGGAGACCCGGGGGGCGACGATCTCGGCGCGGGTCTGGAAGGCGAAGGTCGGGCGGAACACCCTGCTGCTGCTCGACTCCGACGTCGCGTCGAACACCCTCGAGGACCGCCAGCTCACCGCACGGCTCTACGGCGGCGACCAGCGGGTCCGGATCCGCCAGGAGCTGCTGCTGGGCATCGGGGGCATCCGGGCGCTGAAGGCGCTGGGCATCCACCCGGGCGTCCCCCACCTGAACGAGGGGCACAGCGCCTTCGCCGGGCTGGAGATGATCCGGGTCCGGATGAAGACCGAGGGGATCGGCTTCGAAGAGGCGATGCGGCGGGTGTCGACCCAGACGGTCTTCACCACCCACACGCCGGTGCCAGCCGGCCACGACCGCTTCGGCGCCGAGTTGATCGAGGAGCACCTCGGGCCGCTCCGCGAGGCGCTGGGGATCACGCTCGAGCAGCTCATGGGCCTGGGCCGCGTCGCGGTGCACAACCTGGGCGAGGACTTCTGCATGACGGTCCTGGCCCTGAAGAACTCGAGGCGGGCCAATGCCGTCTCGTCGCTCCACGGGCAGGTCTCGCGGACCATGTGGACGGGCCTCTACCCCGAGCGGTTGGAGGAGGCGGTCCCGATCGGCCACATCACCAACGGCGTCCACGTCGGGACCTGGCTGGCGCCCCAGTTACGCCACCTCTACGATCGCCACCTCGGGCCGGAGTGGGCCAAGCGCAGCGGCGAGCCCGACGTCTGGGAGCGGATCGACGAGATCAAGGACAGCGAGCTCTGGGAGACCCACCAGATCCTCAAGTCGCGCCTGATCTCCTTCGTCCGGCACCGCGCCGTCCGGCAGGCGAATCTCCGGGGCGAGCCCAGGGAAGTCCTGACGCGCTGCCAGCGCGCCTTGAGCCTCGACGCGCTGACGATCGGCTTCGCGCGGCGGTTCGCCACCTACAAGCGGGCCAACCTGATCTTCCGCGACCTGGAGCAACTGGCCCCGCTGATCAACGACCCCCAGTACCCGGTCCAGTTCGTCTTCGCCGGCAAGGCCCATCCCCTCGACCAACCCGGCAAGCAGGTCCTCCGCGAGATCGCCGCGTTCGCCCGCGACCCCCAGTTCGCCGGCAGGCTGGTCTTCGTGGAAGACTACGACATGAACGTCGCGCGGCACCTGGTGCAGGGGGTCGACGTCTGGCTCAACAACCCGCGACGGCCGCTGGAGGCCTCGGGCACGAGCGGCCAGAAGGTCGTGCTCAATGGCGGGCTGAACCTGTCGGTCCTCGACGGCTGGTGGGCCGAGGCGTACGATGGGAGCAACGGCTTCGCGATCGGGCTGGGCGAGACGCACAGCAACGTCGAGGTCCACGACCGGATGGACGCCGAGGCCCTCCAATCGACCCTCGCCGAGGAGGTCGTCCCGCTCTACTACCAGCGCGACCGCGACGGCCTGCCCCGCGCCTGGATCGCGCGGATGAAGGCGGCGATCCGCTCGCTCGGCTGGCGGTTCAACGCCGAACGCATGGTGATGGACTACGTCCTGAAGTGCTACCTCCCCGCCGCGGGGGGCACGTCGAGCGACATGAGCCGGTCCTGATCGGGACCCGCGCCGGGGATGTGTCGGCCAGGAGGAGACCTCCGCGGGGGTGTCGCGGGCCCGAGTGCCTCGTGCAGGATCGAAGGACCTATTGTGCGAGGTCCCCCTCTCCCGCTACGTAGTAGGCTTCAGCCTGCCGTCCGATGCGCCGAGGTGGCAAACTGAAGTCTACCCTACAGGATCACACAATGGACCTCGAATCACTCAAATCGGATATTAATCTGCTTGGAGAAATGCTCAGCCAGGTGGTCCGCCGGATCGAGGGGGAGGAGGCGTACCGCCTCGAGGAGGAGATCCGCGGGCTGGCGAAGCGGTTGCGGGCCGCCCCCTCGGTGGAGGAGGCGCGGCGGCTCCGTGACCGCCTCGGCAGGCTCGAGCTGGCGTCGCTGCGCACCCTGATCCGGACGTTCAGCGTGTATTTCGACCCGATCAACCTGGCCGAGCAGCAGGCCCGCGTCCGGGCCCTCCGCGAGCGCACGGCCGATCGCGCGGCCGAACGCGCCGGCGTGCCGTTGGCGGAGACGGCCGAGGCCGCGCTGCGGCAGATCCGCGAGCAGGGGATCGACGCCTCGGAGGTCGCCGAGCACCTGGGGCGTGCCCTGGTCTGCCTGGTCTTCACCGCGCACCCGAGCGAGGCGAGGCGCCGGACCATCCTCGAGAAGCTCAACGCGATCGCCCATCAGCTCAACCGGATCGA
>JAFANO010000255.1 GCA_019232645.1 Planctomycetaceae bacterium
CTCCGGACCGGACAGTCCCTCCGGGCTGGTATCTCATACGCATTCCGGATCTTTTGTGCACTTTATCCGGATCTCACATTTGAGATTTCAAATTTGAAATTTGAAATCTCATCAGCAGGTCGGTGCACAAAATTCCTAGGACCCGTATCAGTGGCCGTTCCGTGAGATCGCCCGGGCCGCGGGCGCACCGGCCTTCCGAGCTTAACACAGGGATCGTGAGGAGCGAAGCGATGGCCGCCCGCGATCTCGGCGCGGGAGGGCTGCGACATGCGCGGCCCTCCCGCGCGTGATTGAGGTCAGCGACCCTCGAGAATGGCTCAAGGCTGGCTCCCCCCGGGGGACGCGGGCGTCGGCGGAGGTGGGACGTTTTCGTGGGGCGGCGGGGCGGAGGGCCCGGACAGGTTCGGGACCGTCGCGGCGGGTGGTGGCGCGGGGGGGGCGGACAGGTTCGGGACCGTTTCCGAGGGGGACTCTGCCGGTTCGAGCGAGGGCAGCGGGGCCTGCGCCGGGCGCGGGATCTGTGCCAGCGACGAGGCGGCGGCGTCGCGGACCACCTGCTTCTTGTCGTAGATCGTGCAGCGTTCGAGGAAGGGGATCGCGCGGGGGTCGCCGATGTCGCCCAGCGCCGTGGCGGCGGCGACGCGCACCTCCTTCTCGTCGTCGTTCTTGAGCCGCTCGATCAGGACCGGGACCGCGCGGGGGTCGCGGAGCTTGCCCAGCGTGGACGCGGCGTCGCGGCGGCTGTGGGCGTGATGGCTCTGGAGCCGTCGCATCGCGTCGGCCACCGGGTCGACGACCACGGTCGCCGCGGCGGGCTGGGCCGCCGGTTGCGGTGGCGGCTGGGGCGTGTACGGCTGCGGCGGGTTGTAGACCACCCCCGGCGGGGCCGCCGGGACGGCGTAGGCCGGCGGGGCCGCGTAGACCGGCGGCGGGGGTGGCGGCGGTGGCTGGGACGCCAGTGCCGAGCCGGCGAACATGCCCAGGCCGAACAGGCCGCCGCCGACAGCCAGGGCCGGCAGGATCGACGGCCGATTCTGGATCACGACGTTGCGCTCGAGAAACACGGGCGGCCTCGGCCCGAAGCCGATCGGTCCCACCGGGCCGAAGCCGCCACCCCGCACGTTCGGGACCGGGCCGCCCACGGCCGGAGGGCGCGCGATCCGGACGTCGCGCTCGAACGTCCCCCCGGGCCGGCGGATCTCGATCTGGCGATCGAGGAAGCCCGGCCCGCGCTCGCTCCGGATGCTCCGCTCGATGCTCCGGCCCCGAGGGCCGGTGACCGTCACGTCGCTCTCCCGAACCTGGCCCCAGGCCGGAGAGCCGCCCCAAACGAGTCCCATGGCCAGCACCAAGCCGGCGCTCATCCATCTGCTCATGGCAACTCACTCCACACGATCCGTCGTCCACGAGGAGGCTTCGGCCGGCCCGCGACGCTCCCGGGCCGCCGGGCCGCGATTGTCGTGGCACCGGCCCCGTTTGGGAAGGCCAATCCCCCGGCGATCCCGGTCGCCCCGCGATCAATCCGAGAGAAAGAGAAATTTACCCCATCCCAAGTCTTGCTAAACTAGGCCTGTTCGGGGCAAAATTACGGGGCTTTCTCTCTGTCGGTGCCAGGAACAGGAAACAGCGGCAGACACTGTCGGGCGCGAGGTGGCCCCGGAAGCCGAAGCAAATCTCTGCATGAGAAGGACTTCCGCTTTACGTGCCGCCTCGGCGTCTGTGAGCAATAACTTGGGCGCTCCTCCGCGCTCGCCGAGAGAGTCCCGAAATCAACGGAACAATCCCCGCGCGGAGGCGTCGCATTCGGCGTCGGCTCACGTGGATTATCGGAGGCCAACGTGGCACAACCTGCGGCTGCCGTTCGGATCACGATCTCATGGGAAGTAACGGTCCTGTCGGTCTCGGCCGGGGAGCTGGAAGCTTCCCCTTGCCAGAAGTGTGGGGAGCCACTCAATTTCCACCAGCCCGACGAGGACGATCCCAGCCATTTGCTCGGCACTTGCGGCCAATGCGGCACGTGGCACATGATCGAGGTGACGCCCCGGGGCACCAAGTCGCTGCTGTACACCCTGCCCGACGCCGAACTCTTGCGTGCCAAGCATCAGGAAATCCAGAAGAAGGCCCGAGGTGGACGTCCGGCCCCGCGCGACCCGCAAGGGAACGGATCGCGCGGCGCTGGCGAGCAGGTCGCGTGAGGGCTTGCCTCGCCGGTTCGAGTCCATCTGGGATGGAGGTACATGTCCCGTAAAAGGCTCCCCGAGGACAGAGCTTAGGACACGGGAAAAGGCCGGATTGTTCATCTCAAATCACTGACAGCATCTAAGGAACATCCAGCTTCATCCCGGATGGACATTCAGTCGGAGTGTGCCCCGAGTCGTCGGGACTTCGGCCGCAGGTCGAGGCCGCCGGGGATGGGCACGACCTTCTCGGCGGTTCTGGCGGCCTGGTGGTGATCACCAGAACCGTGGAGGATGGGCACTCTCTCACGGTCCGGGGGAATCTAACCCTCGCGTTTCTTTCCTTTCTTGCCGCGGGCCTGGGGTTTCTTCTTCGCCCGCGACTTCGGAGGTCGAGATCGCTCCGGGGTGGGCGGGCTCGACCGTGCCGAGGTGGTTGGGGTCGCGCGCGACCGGGACCTGGGCGGGGTGGACGCGGGCGGGGCGTCGGTCAGGACCAGGTCGAGTTGGCGGCGATCCACGTCGACGTGCGCGATCCGGACCTGGACCTTGTCGCCGAGCCGATAGCGCCTCCCGGCGCGGCGGCCGATCAGCGTGTGCGTCTCGGATTCGAGGTAGTAATAATCGTCGGCGAGGCTGGTGACGTGGACCAGCCCCTCGACAGGCAGCTCGACGAGCCGGCAGAAGAGGCCGAAGTCCTCGACGCCGATGACGATGGCATGGAAGGGCTCGCCGATGCGGGTCTCCAGGTGGGTGAGCAGCTTGACCTTGATCAGCTCGCGCTCGGCCGCCTCGGCGCGGCGTTCGGTCCGGGTGCAGTGCTCGGCCAGGATGGTCAGCTCGTCGGAGGGGCCCTTGGGCCGCTTGCCCTCGAGCAGCGCGATCAACTGGCGATGGACCTGGAGGTCGGGATAGCGCCGGATCGGCGAGGTGAAGTGGCAGTAATCGTCGCTCGCCAGGGCGTAGTGGCCCTCGGGCTCTGCGGTGTAGGTGGCCTGCTTGAGGCTCCGGAGCAGGCCGTAGTGGACGGCGTGCTCCTCGGGCTTGCCGGCGGTCTCGGCCAGGACGCGCTGGAGCTCGAACCGGCTCTGGGGCGTGTCGAGCTCCAGGCCGAGGCTGTGGGCGAACTCGGCGAACTCGCGGAGCTTGGTCGGCTCGGGGTCGGGGTGGCCCCGGCGGAGGAAGCCGGCGCGGTGCTCGGTCAGGAAGGTCGCGACCGCCTCGTTGGCCGCGAGCATGAATTCCTCGATGACCTGGTGGCTCTCGTCGTGCGCGGCGAGGTGCGCGCCGGTGACCTTGCCCTGGTCGTCCAGGTCGATCTCGACCTCGGGGAGGTTCAGCTCCAGCGCCCCGCGCTCGAAGCGGCGGCGGCGGAGGGTCATGGCCAGCTCGAGCATCTGGCCGAGCATCCGGGCGACCTCGGGCGCGACGCCGGCATGAGGGGCGTCCGGGGCCTTCATGACCTCCAGCGCCTGCTCGTAGGTGAACCGGTGGTCGACGCGGATTGCCGAGCGGGCGAAGCGGCGATCCGTCCGGACGCCTTCCGCGTTGAATTCCATCAGCACGCTGACGGCGTGGCGGACGCGGCCCGCCTGGAGGCTCGCCAGGCTGTTCGAGAGGATCTCCGGGAGCATCGGGATCACGCGGTCGGGCAGGTAGACGCTCGTCCCCCGCTTCCTCGCCGCGTGGTCCAG
>JAFANO010000350.1 GCA_019232645.1 Planctomycetaceae bacterium
GATTTGAGATTTCAGATTTGAGATTTGAGATTTCAGATTTGAGATTTGAGATTTGAGATTTGAGATTTCAGATTTGAGATTTCAGATTTGAGATTTCAGATCTCAAATTTCAGATTTGAGATTTCAAATTTCAAATTTTAAATTTCAGATAAGAGATCTGAATGAGATATTAAGTATTTAAAATTCTAAAGTGCGGAATTTTGGATTCTCTGTGGATCAACCACCCCGAGGTCCATTGCCATGCCGACGAAGTACGCCATCGTGATCCCCGACGGGGCGGCGGACGAGCCGCAAGAGTCGCTGGGGAGGAAGACTCCGCTCCAGGCGGCACGGACGCCGGAGATGGACCGGATCGCGCGCGAGGGGGTGCTCGGGCGGGCGCGGAACGTGCCCGATCGGTTCGTACCGGCCAGCGACGTCGCGACGCTGAGCCTCTTCGGCTACGACCCGGAGCGGTACTACACGGGCCGGGCGCCGCTCGAGGCCGCCGCGATGGGGATCGTGCTCGGGCCGGACGACTGGGCGGTCCGGTGCAACCTGATCACGATCCGGGACGGGCTGCTCAGCGATTTCACCGCCGGGCACATCAGCAGCGAGGAGGGCCGGGCGCTGATCGAGGCCCTCCAGGCCCGGCTCGGCGGCTCGCAGGTCGAGTTCCACGCCGGCGTCAGCTACCGCAACGTGATGATCTATCGCGGTCGGCCGGGTGAGCCGCCGCCGTTCGCCGAGGATACCCTGACGACACCGCCGCACGACGTGCCGGACCAGCCGGCGCACGACTACCTGCCCCGGGGGACCGGCGCCTCGATGCTCATCGAGCTGATCCAGGCGGGCAGCGACGTGGTCAAGCGCCACCCCGTCAGCAAGGCCCGGCTCGTGGCCGGCAAGCCGCCCGCCGACGCGATCTGGCTCTGGGGCCAGGGCAAGGCGCCGAGCCTCCCCAAGTTTGCCGACCTCCACGGGCTTCGGGGCGCGATCATCTCGGCGGTGGACCTCGTCCGGGGTGTCGGCATGCTCGCCGGCTGGGACCGGATCGACGTCCCGGGCGCGACTGGTTACCTTGACACCGACTATGCGGCCAAGGGGCGTTACGGCGTCGAGGCGCTGCGCGACCATGACATCGTCTGCGTCCACGTCGAGGCCCCCGACGAGGCGAGCCACGAGGGCCGGGCCGACGCCAAGGTCGAGGCCCTGGAGCGGATTGACCGGGACATCGTTGGCCCGCTTCGCGAGGCCCTGGAGACGTCCGGCGACTGGCGGATCCTGATCTCGCCTGATCACGCGACACTGCTCCGGACCCGCGCCCACGACCGCCGCTGGGTCGCCTGGGCCATGGCCGGCACCGCGCTCTCGGGCTCGGGTCTGCCGTATGACGAGGTCTCGGCCGGCTTGGCCGACGGGCCAGTGCTGGAGCATGGGTTCCGCTTGATGGAATCGTTCTTAAAGGTGTAGGGAAAAGGATCCCGCACCGTTGGCCTGGGGGGCGCCTCCCCTTGTTTCGAGACGGCGACCTGCCTCGACTCGATGCACCCTCGATCCGGCCCGCTCCCCCAGGAGCGGGCCGGATCGAGGGTCCTCCGTGTTCGACCTCCTTGAGAAGAGCGGAGTTGGGAACGTGCCTCTCCTGGTCCAGAAGTTCGGCGGCACGAGCGTCGCCGATTCCGACAAGATCCTGGCCGCGGCCCGCCGCGCCATCCGGTCGCATCAGCGCGGGCAGCACGTGCTGGTGGTCGTCTCGGCGCGGGGGCATTCCACCGACGAGCTGATCGAGCTGGCCCGCGAAATCACCGAGCGACCGCCGGCGCGGGAGCTGGACATGCTCCTGTCCACCGGCGAGCAGGTCAGCGTCGCGCTCATGGCGATGGCGATCCAGGCGCTGGGCGTCCCGGCGATCAGCTTCACGGGCGCCCAGATCGGGATCGTCACCGACAGCTTCCACACCAAGGCGCGGATCCGCAACATCTCCACCGAGCGGATGGTCCAGGCACTCGACGAGGGCAAGATCGTCATCGTGGCCGGGTTCCAGGGGGTGGACGAGGACTACAACATCACCACGCTGGGCCGGGGCGGCTCGGACACGACCGCCGTGGCGCTGGCGGCGGTGCTGGGGGCCGACGCCTGCGAGATCTACACC
>JAFANO010000398.1 GCA_019232645.1 Planctomycetaceae bacterium
GTTGCAGCAGCAGACCATCATCCCGTTCATCATCATGCAGCAGGTGCACATGCCGCCGGCCATCATGGTGCAGAGGTTCTGCATCATGGTGCACGACACCTTGTCCTCGCACGTGCAGGTGATCTTCATGCCACCGTTGCACTTCTCCATCTTCATGGTGCAGCGCGGGATCATCATCATGTTCATCCCGGGCGGCATCATGGTCGGGGCCCCCATCGTCCCCATGCCCATGCCCATGCCCGCGGTGCCCATCCCCATGCGCTCCATCATCATGCTGGTCATGATGTCCTCCCTTTTTCGATGAGATCCTCGTTGTGGAGGGAGCCGAACCATCTCCGGCTGGTTATCCCCTGAGCCCTATCGTATCAGTCCGGACATCGTCTACAAGGTGAAATTTTAAAAAATATAATGTTACTATTATCAGAAATTTCCTGATATTACCGGGAATGGTAATGATTACCTTGGTGGTGATGATTTGGTCGGAGCTCTCGGAATGGTCTCGATCTAGACCCATCCTCCAAGATGGAACCACGACCTAATTTCCTAGTCCTCAAACAAGCGTATGGAGAGGCTCCCTGGAACATCACCCCTGTGTTTTCAGCCTTTCGTAGAAGGCGTGCGCGAGGTGTGTGTGATTTTCGAGTGGGCGCTTCTCCTAATTCCGTCGTTTCTGTTTCTGCCTAGATTCATAGGCTCTGGACCACTGACAGCCTCATGTCAATCATCGAATTACGCTTGTTTAGGGACTAGGGGGAGGCGATCCGGAAGACATCCTCGATCGACAGGCGAGAGCGGTCCCTCTGCGCCAGACCATGGCGACGTCGCCCTGGCGTTCGGCGACGCGGCCGACGATCGCCGCGGCGGACGCGCCTCCGTTCGTCCGTTCCTCGACCAGCCGATTGATCTGAGCCGGATCGATCGCGATCAGGAGCCCGCCCGTGGCCTGCGCGTCGAGCGCGAACTCGACGCCGGTGGGTTCGGCACCCGGCTCGATCCGGAGCCGGCCCTCGAGGAACTCGCGGTTCGACTCGCTGGCTCGGGTGTAATCACGGGAGATTGCCAGGGGACGCGCGCCCTCGATGATCGGCGGAGCTGCGACCTCGATCTCCACGGTCAGGCCAGCCCCCTCGGCCATCTCGGAGGCTGGCCGGCGGGGCCATAGCCGGTCACGTCGGTACTGACGGCCTGGGGTTCATCATTTCAAAGGATGGAGGACAACTTCCATCGGAGGGCTCCGAGCCGATATCCAGGAACCGGTCGTCGCCGCGACGCGACTACTTCATCGACATATTATAGCCAATGGTCACGTGGGGCGAGGGCGAGGGAAGGGACTCATCCTCGGTAGTCCGGCAACTCGTCGGGCGGGACCTCGCTCAGTAGCGGCGCGCGGCGGTCCTTTTCGGAGAGGAGCGGCTGTCCCGCCGGCCACTCGACGCCGATCCGGGGGTCGTCCCACCGCACCCCATGATCGGCCTCGGGCCGATAGACCTCGGTACATTTGTAGATCACCAGCGCGGTGTCGCTCGTCACACAGAAGCCGTGCGCGAATCCGGGAGGGACGTAGAGCTGGCGCTTGTTCCCGCTCGAGAGGGTGACCCCGACCCAACGACCGAACGAGGGGGAACCCCGGCGGATGTCCACCGCGACGTCGAAGATCTCGCCTTGGAGCACGAACAGCAGCTTCCCCTGCGGGTAAGGCTCCTGGTAATGCAGGCCGCGCAGGACACCCTTGGCCGAGAACGAGACGTTGTCCTGGACGAAGGCGGAAGGCAACCCGGCCGCCCCGTAGCGGCCGTGGTTGTAGGTCTCCATAAAGAACCCCCGCTCATCGCCGAACACCTTGGGCTCGACGACGACGACCTCCGGAAGCGATGTCGGGATGATGTTCATGGCATTTGGTGGTGTTGCGAGGATTCCGGTACGGGACGTGCTCCGGCCCCGGCCCGCGTAAGGGCCGTTATCATAGTCGAGTAACCCCGCGATGGCAAACCGCGATTTCCGGACAGGCGGCTCCGCGGGCGCACGACAGACTTTGCATCGGAAAGCCCGCTCGCTTAGAATCCCAGTCGTGCGCCCTTGTGACCATACCAAAGAGCCGAGGGGATTGCCCCCCGCTCCCGGCCCCCGCGGGTCCCCGCAAGTCGATTCGTCTCGGGCCCGTCGGGGCCCCGACCGGGCCCGGGTTCCGGGCCGTGACGGACGACCATGGACGAGCATCGGATCAAACTCCGGGGAGGCTGGCTCTGGGTCGATCGCGGGGCGGACGGCGACGACCTCCGGGTGACTCTGCCGATCGCCTGGCCCCCGGGACCGGCCGCGCGCGTCCGCCTGGTCCGTCCCTTCCGGAGGCCCCCGATCGACCCCGATCGCGAGGCCCTGGCCCTCCACCTGGAGGCGATCGACGGCCTGGTGGCCGCGCGACTCAACGATCGCGAGGTCGCCCGCCCCCCATCCGGGACCTCCTCCCTCTGGATCGCCCTGACCGGCCCCCTGCCCGAACGGAACGTCCTGGTCCTCGACGCGGACCCTCCGCGCCCATCGGACGCCTCGGCCGCCGGATCTCCCTGGGGGGCGATCGCCCTGGTCATCCGGCCGGCCGATCCCCCGGCCAGCGAGTGAGAGACGCTTGGCGGGATTGACCCATCGCTTTAGAATGGTCGCGTGTCGTCTTTCCCGCGCTCGGAGTTCACGCGCACGCGATCGAGTTCAATCACCCATGGACCTGGAACGCGAGAGACAGCGGCAGACCTATCAATTATGTCGATTGGGCTTCGCGATCCTCTCCTTGGCCCTGCTCCTCGCCTGCTTCAGCTCGCTCCTGTACCTGACCCCGTTCTTCGTCGGCCGAGGGCCGGTCGTCTGGTTCCGCCAGATGTCCTGGTCGCGCTGGATCGACGCCCCCATCGTCTGGGGGAGCCTGGTGGGGACGTATCTCCTCTGGGGCCGGTGGAGCGAGCCCGGCTGGCAGCGGCGGGCGGGCCTCCTGGTGCTCATGGGGCTGGTCGACGCGGTGCTCTGGTTCCTGGAGCACGGCGCCGACCTGGGGCTCCGGCTGAGCGAGGTCGGGCACGAATGGCTCCGCGTGGAGCTGGGCGAGGCGTTGGGCTGGGCGGAATTCGCCCTGATCGCGAGCCTGGCAGGCGACCTCATGTCCCACCTGGGGGTCGAGCAGGCCCCGACGGCGAGCAAGGCCACGCGATCGCTCGCGACGAAGGGGGCGATCGTCTGGATGCTCTTCTTCTGCCAGCAGACCGACTGGAACGCCTGGCCCCTGAAGAATCACGGGATCAGCTCGGTGGAGGCGTGGCTCCTGCTGCTGGTCTCGAACATGATCTGGTCGATCACCCTGATCCAGGTGACCGCCCTCTCGATCGCGGCCGTGCGGCAGACCACCCGCGTCCTGGCGGAGATGGACCAGGAGGACCAAGAGCACGACCTGCTCAAATCCCCCTCCGAATCCCACCTCAACCTGATCGCCACGCATCGCCACGGGGACCCGGGCGGAGAGATGGACGAGCCGTCCTGGTGACGCGTCCCCGCCCGGACTGAGGACGAAGGGACTCCGGATCGGGCCCGGGGCCGGAGGCGCGCCGGTGGCCGGTCAGCGGCCCTCGACGTCCGCGGGGGCCGAGGCGGGCTGGAGCTCGCGGAGCGACTTGGGCAGGGGGAAGTGGACGTTCTCCTCGCGGACCCACTCCTCCTGGATCGTCGCGCCGAAGGATCTCTGGAGGTAGGTGATGCACTCCTGCACGACGTCCTCGGGCGCGCTGGCGCCCGCGGTGATGAGGACGGTCTCCGCCCCCTGGAACCACCCCGGCCGGATCTCCGAGACGCCGTCGATCAGGTGCGACCGGGGGCCGAGCGACCGCGCGATCTCGGCCAGGCGCTTGCTGTTGGAGCTGTTCTGGCTGCCCAGGACGAGCACGACGTCGGACCGCGACGCCAGCACGCGGACGGCCTCCTGGCGGTTCTGGGTCGCGTAGCAGATGTCGTCCCTGGGCGGGTTGGCGATCCGGGGGAACTTCTTCCGGAGGGCGGCGATCACGACGTTGGCGTCGTCGACGCTCAGGGTCGTCTGGGTCAGGTAGGCGACCTTGTCTGGGTCGGGGACCTCGAGCCGTTCGACATCCTCGGCGGTCTCGACCAGGACCATGCAGTCGGGGGCCTCTCCCATGGTGCCGACGACCTCGTCGTGCCCCTCGTGGCCGATCAGGATGATCGTATACCCCTCGCGGGCGTACTTGACGGCCTCGAGGTGGACCTTGGTGACGAGCGGGCAGGTGGCGTCGATGGCGCGGAGCTTGCGCCGGCGGGCCTGTTCGCGGACCTGGGGCGCGACACCGTGGGCGCTGTAGAGCAGGGGGGCCCCTTCGGGGACCTCCTCGAGCGACTCGACGAAGACGACCCCGCGGCGGAGGAACCGCTCGACAACATATTTGTTGTGCACGATCTCGTGATAGACGTAGACCGGGGCCCCGAAGAAGTCGAGCGCCTGCTCGAGGCTCTCGATCGCCATGTTGACCCCCGCGCAGAAGCCTCGGGGATTGGCCAAGATGATCTTCATCGCGGGGAGACCTCCTGAAAACGGCCCGTGTCGGGGATGAAGTTATCCTAAGCATTTCACCCCCGGAGGAGAAGGTGAAAGGGTGCCCCGCAAGGCTCATCCGGTCGGACCGATCGCGGTCGGCGCGCGGGCGCGGGGGACGCCGCCGCCACCACCTGTCGATGGAGGCGACGGATCCTTCCGGACGAGGGCCTTGGCCACTGCCCCTTGATCCGTCATCCCGGGCAAAGGAGCCGGTCAGTCGGTTGTCGAAACGACGAGGTAGGCATGGGTCGCTCCTCGGGATCCGAGGAGACCGGGCCGCCTCGCAAGGTCTCCCGAGGCGGCCGATCGCCGTGAGCTTCGCGCGGGGGAGATCAAGCGGCCATCACGAGCGGGTCTAGGTCTGGCGGAGGCCGGTGATCCGTATGGGCCCACCCGCCCGGGCTGTCGTCTTGCGGCCGGAAGTGGAGGGTGCTACGATCCGTCGTGGGGACGACGATCGGGCCAGTTAAGGTGGC
>JAFANO010000402.1 GCA_019232645.1 Planctomycetaceae bacterium
TGCGGCCACGGAGGGGACGGGCGTCGCCACCTCGCGGGCGCGGGACGACCCATCGGTCGCGCCGGCGGCCGGCTCGCGGGCCGGCGTTCGCCCCCGGGCAAGACCGCTGATGACGTAGAAGAACACCGGCGTCAGGAAGATGCCGAAGAATGTCACCCCGATCATGCCAAAGAACACCGCGGTCCCTAGCGACTGCCGCAATTCCGCTCCCGCCCCCTCGCTGAGCATCAGCGGGACCATTGCCGCGACGAACGCGAATGATGTCATGATGATCGGCCGCAGGCGCAACCGGCTGGCCTCGACGGCCGCCTCCAGGGGCGCCTTGCCCTCGTGCTGCAACTGGCGGGCGAATTGGACGATCAGGATGGCGTTCTTGGCCGCCAGCCCCGCCAGCACCAGAAAGCCGATCTGCACGAAGATGTCCACCGGCATGTGGACGATCAGCATTCCCGTGACCGCACACAGGATGCACATCGGCACGATGAGGATGATCGCCAGCGGCAGCGACCACGACTCGTATTGCGCCGCCAGCACCAGGAAGACCAGAACCGTCGCCAGCAGGAACACGAGGATGGCCGTGCTGCCCTGCTGCTGCTCCAGGTAGGCGATCTCGGTCCACTCGGCGCTCACGTTGGCCTTCTTCGCCGCCGCCTCCATGGCCTGAAGCGCCTGGCCCGAGGAGACCCCCGGCGCGGGGGCGCCGTTGATCGGCGCCGAGGTGTACATGTTGTAGCGCATCACCATGACCGGGCCGGTGATCGGCCGCACCGTCGCCACGGCCCCCAGCGGCACCATACTTCCCAGCGTGTTGCGCACCTTGAGCATCTTCAGGTAACGCTCGTCGGTGCGATACTTCTGGTCGGCCGAGAGGTTGACCTGCCAGGTGCGGCCGAACTTGTTGAACAGGTTGACGTAGTAGGTGCCCATGTACACCTGCAGGGTGTCGAAGGCGTCCTGCATGTCCACGCCCAGCTTCTCACATTGAGTGCGGTCGATGTCCACATAGAGCTGGGGAGTCTGGGCGCTGTAGATCGTGAACAGGCCGACCAGCGCCGGGGCCTTCGTCTCCGGCTGGGTGGCCTGGCGCGCCTCGGCGATCACCTGGTTGGTTGATTTCTGCAGTTCGGCCAGATCGACGAAGCCGCGCTGCTCGACCTGGAGTTTGAAGCCGCCGGCGTTGCCCAGGCCGCGGATCGGCGGGGCCCGGAACACGGTGACGATGGCGCCGTCGATCTCCTCACCGGACAAGCGGATGAGCCTGGCGGCGACGACGGCGTCATACTCCTCGTGCCTGCCCTTGCGGTCGGCGAACGGCTTCAGGGTGACGAAGGCGGTGCCGAGGTGCGAGGCGTTGGTGCTCAGCAGGAAAGACGTGCCGGCGATGCTCAGCATGTCCGCCACGCCCGGGATGCCCTCGTAGTGCTTCTCCCCCCTCGTCGCGGCCGGTCCCTTGTACAGGCCGGTGTCGTCGCCCAGGACGATCCGCTCGAGCTTCTTCATCACTTCCGAGGTGCGCTGCACGCTGGCGGCGTCGGGCAGCTGGACGTTGACCAGCAGATAGCCCTGGTCCTGTTCGGGGATGAAGCCGCTGGGCGCCGTCGTCATGGTGCGGTACGTCAGGAACAGCAGCCCGCCGTACAGCAACAACACGATCACACTGAGACGTAGCAGGCCGCCGACCGTCCGGCCGTACAGCGCCGTGACCCTCTCGAAGACCCAGTTGAAGGCCCGGAAGAACTTGCCGAGCACGAAATTGACCGGCCTGATGATGAGCCAGCCGAGCACCCCGCCGGCGAGCGCCCCGGGCAGGAAAGACAGCCCGGTGGCGGTGTAGAGCAGCCATTTCGGGGCCAGCTCGTACTCCGGAGTGTCGGCCGGCGGCAGCCCCAGCAGTGAGGCGATGTAAGGCTTGCCCAGCCAGACCGTGGCCAGGCCCCCGAACAGCGCGAAGGACCACCACGGCAGGGCCTCGCGCTGCAACTCATGACCGCCTTCGCTGGTCTGCTCCGTCTTGAAGATGGTCACGGCGCGCGAGGGGGTCAGCGTCATGGCGTTGACGGCCGAAATCACCATCGCCGAGGCGATCGTCAGGGCGAACTGGCGGTAGAACTGCCCGGAGATCCCCGGCAGGAACGCGGCCGGCAGGAAGACGGAGATGAGCACCAGGGTGATGGCGATGATCGGGCCGGTGATCTCGCCCATCGCCTTGATCGTCGCCGCCCGTGCGTCCAGTCCCTCGGCGATGTGGTGCTCGATGTTCTCCAGCACGACGATGGCGTCATCGACCACGATGCCGATGGCCAGCACCAGCCCGAACAAGGTGAGGTTGTTCAGCGTGAAGCCCATCAGCGCCATGACGGCGAAGGTGCCGATCAGGGAGACCGGCACGTCGATCATGGGCAGGATCATCGCCTTCCAGTCCTGCAGGAACAGCAGCACCACGATGGCCACCAGGACCACCGCGTCGCGCAGGGTGTTGAACACCTCCTCGACCGACTGGTCGATGAACGGCGTGGTGTCGTAGGCGATCTTGTACTCGAGGCCCTTGGGGAAACGCTTCTTCAGCTCCTCCATCTTCTTCTTGATGGCATGGGCCACGTCCAGGGCGTTGCTGCCGGGCAGCTGGAACACGGCCAGGGCGACGGACGGCTGGCCGCTGAGCCGGCAGATCTGGTCATACTGCTGGGCGCCCAGCTCGACCCGGGCGACGTCGCGGATGCGCACCACCGGCGTGGAGACGGCATCGGTGCTGACCGTGCCGCTCTTGACGAGGATGTCGCCGAACTGTTTGGTGTCCTCCAGCCGGCCCAGGGTGCTCATGGTCAGCTGCAGCTGCTGGCCGGGGGGCACCGGCTGCTGGCCGATCTGGCCGGCGGCGACCTGGACGTTCTGCTTCTGAATGACCGAGACGATGTCGCCCGCCGACACATTGAGCATCGCCATCTTCTCCGGGTCGAGCCAGACGCGCATGCTGTAATCGCGCTGGCCGAGATAGGTGACGTCGCCCACGCCGGGCAGGCGGAGCAGTTCGTCCTTGATCCGCGTGGTGGCGTAGTTGGACAGGTAGAGGTCGTCGTAGATCCTGCCGGGAGAGAACAGGTTGACCGCCAGCAGCAGGTCGGGCGACTTCTTCTTGACGTTGACCCCCTGGATCTGCACCTGCGTGGGCAGTTGGGACATGGCCAGGGACACCCGGTTCTGCACCAGCACCTGGTTCATGTTGGGGTCGGTGCCGAGCTCGAAGGTGACGGTGAGCGTGTAGTTGCCGTCATTGGTACACTGGCTCGACATGTACATCATGTGATCGACGCCGTTGACCTGCTGCTCGATCGGCGCGGCCACACTGTCGGCGACCACCCGGGCGTTGGCACCGGGGTAGCTGGCGCTGACGGTGACGGTGGGCGGGGTGATGTCGGGGTACTGCGCCACTGGCAGCACGAAGACGGCCACGGCGCCGGCCAGCAAGATCACGATCGAGATCACCCAGGAAAAGATGGGCCGGTCGATGAAGAAGCGCGTCATGGGTTGTTCCTCCGGTGCTCAGATCTTGCTGACGACAGGGGGAGGCGGGGATGCCAGGTCCTCTTGCGCGAGCGGCCTGGGCATGGGGACTTCCTTGCGCCTGACGGTCATGCCGGCGCGGACGCGCTGCAGGTTGGAAACCACGATCCAGTCGCCTGCCTGAACACCGCCCTGGATAATGCGCATCCCTTCGGACAGGCCGCCGAGCACCACAGGGCGCTGTTCCACCTCGTCCTTGTCGTTGAGGACGAAGAGGAACTTGCGGTCCAGGTCGGTGACGACGGCGGCGTCGCTGACCAGCAGGGCGGCCTGGGGCTCGCCGATCGGCACGCGGATGCGGACGGACAGGTCGGGTCGGAGGATGCGCTCCTTATTGGGGAAGACGCCGCGAACGCGAAGGGTGCCCGTGGTCGAGTCGAGGCGGTTGTCCGTGAAGTCCAGGCGGCCGACGTGCGGATAGCCTTTGTCGATCCGGGTGCCGAGGTAGACCGGCACGGTCGTGTCCCGGTACGATTTGAACCTCGGGTTCGCATCGAGGATGCCGCGCAGCTCGCTCCACTGCTGAGCGTCCAGTTTGGACTCCAGCAGCTCGCGCAATCGACTCCGTTTGCTCTCGGCGAGCGGCGACCCGAGAATCCCGACTGCCTGGCGTACCGTCTCCTCGTCCAGCTTCCGCTGGCGCAGGTAATCGGCGGCCTTGCTGATGCCGCTGTCGCTGACCTCCTCGCGGATCATTTGCCCGACGCGCAACGTGGTCTGCTCATCGGCGTCGAAGTAGGCATAGATCGGGTCCATGCTGACGATGGTGGTCAGCGTGGTCTGGTCCGCCGTCACCAGGTTGCCTGCCTGGATGTTGCTCCGGCTGATTTGACCGCTGATCGGGGCGTACACC
>JAFANO010000490.1 GCA_019232645.1 Planctomycetaceae bacterium
GTTTACCCTGCTGTGGGACCGGAACTTCCTCAGCTACCAGACCGTCACTGAGGTGCGTCAGCGTGGGGCGCATCTGCTGGCCCGGATCAAGTCGAATCTGATCTTCGAGCCGATCCGGGTGCGGGACGATAGCTCGTACTTGGCCAAGCTCTACCGCAGTCCTGCGGATCGGCGGAAGGACCGCGACGGCATCCTGGTAGGGTCGATTCCCAAAAAGTGGCGGTCTCTCTTGGGTCTCGATAGCATAGCCTCCAATTCTCCTGTACCCCCAGGACCCGTGAGGCGAGCATGGAGATCCGCACTCAATCCAAGACCGGCCCCCTGGTCCCTCCCCTGGCGGAGATCCCCGCCAAGTTGAACCAGCAACTCGATGCCATGAAGCAGCGATGGCTCGATCAGTTGAACCGTGACCCGGCCAGCTTCGCGCGACTCGAACTCGAGATCCACGACCAGTTCCGTCGCCTCGCCGACCAGATGACCGCCAGCCTCCTGGCCGAGGCCAGGGTCGCACAGGACCAGGCGGAGCCTGGGAAAAAGGGGGCGCCGGCCGGGACGATCGATCGCGACGCCCCGCGCAAACGCGGCGGCTGAAGCTCCGACTCCTAGGCGGTCTGGTCGTCTGGATCGCCACGGTCTACTGCGGCACCTCGTCCCGCACCGGCCGGGGTCGGGGGCGCGAGGGGACCGGGTCCTACCCCGAGTTGGCCCCCTTGGGCATCCGCAAGGGCGCGACGCCGGCCCTCCAGAGTCAGGTGGGCCGTTTGACCGCCCTGCTCCCCTCGGTCGAACTGGCCCGCGACGAACTCCGTCGCCAGGGGCCGACCCTCGATGAGAAGGCCGTCCACCGCATGGCCCGGCAGTTGGGTGCCGAGGTCCTGGCGACACGGACTCGCGACTTGCAGCGGTATCGTGACGGTCAACTGCCGGCAGGTCTGGAGATGGCCGGACACCACATCGTCGCCCAGATGGACGGGGGCCGGGTCCGGATCCGGACCCAGGTCGAGGCCAAGAAACGCAAGGGAGTGAAGTCCCGCCGGAAGATCCGCGTCGAGTGGCGCGAGCCGAAGCTGTTGATCCTCTATCTCAGCGACCGCAAGGGGCGGATGCTCCGAGGGACGCGCCCCTGGATCGACGGCACGATGAACGGGCCGGATCACCTGATGGAACTGCTCGCATTCCATCTCCATCGCCTGGGAGCCGCACAGGCCAAGACGGTGTCGTTCGTCTCGGACGGAGCGCCCTGGATCTGGAATCGCCTGGATTGGGTCGTCCGGCGCGTGGGGCTGGACGCGAAGCGCACCGAGCGGATCCTGGATTGCTGCCACGCGGTGCATCACATCAGCCTGGCATTGCAGGCGCTGGGCTTGGCGGAAGCGGAGCGGACAGCGACGTATCGGACCTTGCGCCATCAATTGCGCGCCGGCCGGAGCCGCGACGTGGTGGCGACCCTGCGGACGATGGCCGAGGGTCAGCCGCTCGACTCGGAGGTGTGGACCGAGATCGAGTACTTGAACAAGCATGAGCCCCACCTGCGTTACGACTGGTTCGGCTACCGGGGTCGTCCGCTGGGCAGTGGTGCGGTCGAGAGCGCGATTCGCCGGGTGATCAACTTGCGGCTCAAGGGCAACGGGATCTATTGGAAGGAGGAGAATGCCGAGGCGATGCTGGCGCTGCGTGCGGCGGTTTTGACGGGTCGATGGGAGGAGACGATGGAGCGGACGCAGGCGGCGATGGCGCGGGATCGCCGCCGCGATTGGCAATGGGCGGCCCCGGACATCGAGGCGGAGTTGAACTCGGATGCGGTGATCAAGCCACCGATGGCACAACCTGAACCCTCAGAGCAGTCTGAGGCGATCGCCGCGTAACACTTTTCCGGAATCCACCCGCCCCTCGATGCGCCGTCGGAGGAGAAGCCACACCGAGGAGGGTACAAAGAAATCACCCAGGTCACAAACGCTACAGATTGCCAAGCCTGCCTACAGTTCGCGCTGGCCCTGGGGAGAGCCGCCGTCAGAGGCGCTTGCCCGCGAGGGTGGGCACTTTGTCGGTTCGCGTCTCGAGCTTCACGACGGTGAGGAGCCGCACGGTCCCCTCCGCGTGCAGGACCGCGTGGACGCGTTCCACCGCGTGGAGGATCTGCGAGAGGTCGCCCTCGACGTCCGTTCCCGAGGCGTGGGTCTCGAGGATCAGACCGGATTGCTGGAGCAGTTCGTGCGCGCGCTGGACCTCGCGCCGCACCGAGACACCGGCACCGATCGGGATCGCCTGGATTTCGGCTGTCGCTTTCATGGGATTTGAGGTGAAGGGCCTAACTCGGTATCGGGCTGCCTGAACCGCAGCCTATCACGCCGGTGTCAGGCTGCCTAGAGACCGGCGTGATCGAACGCGACCAGTTCCGCACACGCGCAGGATGAGCCAATAGGACAGCCATGCGCGCCTTTCATGCGGGCCATCCGCTCACC
>JAFANO010000619.1 GCA_019232645.1 Planctomycetaceae bacterium
TTGGCATGTCTCATGACCCAGGCGTAACATGGGGCCCCGATTCTTGCAAGAACTTTTGGCTACCTACTTAGTGGTGGTATCCGGTTGGGAACCCTAACCGTCGGCCCCGTAAAACCACCGACGTTGAGACACGCCGTGAGGCGTCTCGAGAACTCCTGTCCAGCGATGGTCAGGGCAGGCCGCAACTAAGTCGGCCTGGAACGGGAGGGGGACTCAGGGACGAGTCCGCACATCGTGTGCACCCCGAACTGTAAATCCCACCCCTTTCAGGGGTGGGAAACTTAAACCCCAAAGCCGCGAGCATCTCCTTGGACTTCTCGATCACCTTGAGTGTCGGACGCCGAACGCCTGGATCCGCTGCCGCGCCGGGTCGAGCCTCCCGCCCGCCGCGCCCTGCCCAGCCACCCTCGATGGGCGGCGGGGTCCGCATTTCGAGACAGTTGGGGTCTATACCAATCGTCATGGGCCGTGCCCCGCGGACACCCCGGGTTCCCAAGGGTCCACGCGGGTCGCCGTCGATCAGAGCCTTCCTGGCATGGGCCTCGACACCGAACGCTTCGGAGCGGAAAACACCGGATGCACAAATCACGGGCGGCGCGATTGATGACCCGGTTTCCTTGCGACAGTGTCTCGATTTCCGGAATCTTGCATACCCTGTCAAAGGACTTCTGCGGTCCCGCTCAGGCCCGCGCCCACACGATGGGGTCTCGGTCTGCTCGGCGGCGTCCAGGGCGACCTTGGCCTTGAACGCGGCCGAGTGGCCTTATCCATGAGTACTGGCTGTACATGTGAGCCTCGAGATGGAGCAGCGACCTCCGATCAGTTGGAATGGATTCTCCCCATTCTGGCGCTAACCATCCGCCAGGCCGAAGAGGTGACGGACGGCGTTGAGTAGCGAATGATGGTGCTCGTGGATGGGCTCCGAGGCGGCCGAGCGGAGTGCGGCGCGGGGGCGGTGGAGCATCTGGTTCTGGACCCGGTAGACCATGTGCGCGATCGCCTCGCGGTCGGCGTCGCTGAGGCCTGGGCGGGACGCGAAGAGGGCGTCGAGCTCGTGGCGGCGGATCGCGGCGGCGTTGTCGCCGAGCTGGCGGAGCACCGCGCTGGCGGAGGACTGGTGTCGCAGGGCCGCGTAGCAGGCGGCGGTCTCGTGCTCGATGATCGTCAGGGCCGGGTCGATCCCCTTGCGCCGCCGCCGGAGGTTCTGCTCGGCCTGGGCGCGGAGGTCGTCGACGTTGTAGAGCATCACCTGGTCGAGGTCACCGATCCGGGGGTCGAAGTCGCGGGGGATGGCGATATCGAGGATCAGCGCCAGGCGGTTGCGGCGGGCGCGCTGGACGCGGGCGTACTGGTCGAAGGTGATGATCGGCTCGGCGGCGGCGGTGGTGCTGATGACCAGGTCGGCCTCGATCAGCGCCGGGTTGAGCCGGTCGAAGGGGACCGCCCGGCCCCCCCACCGCGCGGCGGCGGCCTCGGCGCGCTCGAAGCTGCGGTTGGTCACCACGATCCGGCCGGGGCGGAGCGTCTTGAGGTGCTGGAGCGTCAGCTCGCCCATCTTGCCGGCGCCGATGACCAGCACGACCTTGTCGGTGAAGGTGTCGAAGACCTCCCGCGCCACGTCGACGGCCACGCTGGCGACCGACAGCTTCCCCTGGTCCATGCCGGTCTCTTCGCGGACCTGCTTGCCGATCCGGAGCGCCTCGCGGAAGACCCGGTGGAAGATCGGGCCGACCGCATGGCGCGCGCCGGCGGTGCGGTAGGCCCTGCGGACCTGGCCGAGGATCTGCCCCTCGCCCAGGACCAGGCTCTCGAGGCTGGCCGCGACCCGGAACAGGTGCCCGACGACCCCCTCGTCGTGATAGCTGACCAGGTGCCCGGCGAAGGCCTCGGCCGGGAGCGCGTGGAACTCGACGAGGAACTCGGAGAGCGCCTCGGTCTCGGGGATCACGTCCGGCTCGCCCGCGGCGTAGACCTCGACCCGGTTGCAGGTCGAGAGCACGACGAACTCGTTGCCGGGAAAGGCTTGCTTCAGCGCCTCGAGTCCCGCGTCGAGCTTGGCGCCGTCGAAGGCCAGCGCCTCGCGGACCGAGGCGGGCGCGGAGCGGTGATCGACCCCCAAGGCCAGCAGCTTCACGACCCCCTCCCCGCCGCCCCGGCCCGGGACGTCCCGTGGGTCGTGCCCAGGTGCAGGGCCTCGACGCCGACCCACGTGAATACCAGGAACGCGAACGCCACGATCGTCAACAGCATCACGCTCCGCCCGCGCCACGCCAGCCGGAAGCGCGCGTGCAGGAGCACCGCGAAGGCCACCCACATCACCAGGGCGCTGATGACCTTGGGGTCGGTCCAGGGCAGGTGCGCCCCCCCGATCCGCCGCCGCGCGGCCAGGCTCAGGACCACGCCGATCAACAGGCCGAACGTCAGCAGCGGGAAGGCCACCGTGATCGCCCCGCGGTTCAGCCGCTCCGACTGCTCCAGGCTCGGCAGCGCGAATCCGAACCGGCGCGGCCGCTTGTGCTTGAGCCGGTTCGACTGCACCAGGTACATCAGCCCGGCGGCGAACGCCAGGCAGGTCGAGACGGCGCCGGCCAGCAGGAACAGGCCGTGCACCGTCCCCCAGAAGGCCACCGCGCCGCCCCAGCCGCTCCAGTCGGCACGCCTCGGCGCGGCCACGCCCGCGATCACCAGCGCCAGGACCAGCGGCAAGACGAACACCCCCACGGCCACCGGCTTGGGCGAGCGGACCATCAGGTACAGGCCGATCAGCGCCACGATCCACGACAGCACCATCAACGACTCGAACGCCGACGTGACCGGGATCGCGCGGTCGAGCCGGGTGATGTTCCCCAGATAGGCCGTCTGGACCAGCCAGCCCAGCACGGTGAGCGTCACGGTCAGGTACCAGCGTGCGTTGCTCCGGACCACGAACCGGGCCAGCTCGCTCGCCAGGGCCAGGCCGTACGTGCCCGCGAAGCACAGGACGGTCAACCGATCGATCATCGTGCCCACGCATCCCCCGGGATGATCCCAGCCCAACCCGGACTTATTCTAGTCGGCGCGAGCGCCGAATCCCAGAGACTCGCACTCGGGGGGAGCGCTCGGATCATTCGGTCGGGTGGCTTGCTCACGTCTTCGCGAGCATGCCACCCGCCGAGTTGACGCGGGCGGCGATCCTCGCCTCGCGCGTCGAGTGACCCGTCGTCATCATGTCCGACCCCCTGTCGCGTCCGTCGGACAGGACTGAGGTCGTGGACAGCCATCCCGGCGGCAGAGCGGTGTCGTAGGAAGCGGCAAGACGCCGGTCGCGTCCGGCGGCAAACCTTCCTGGCGCGTGCCAAAGACGTGGGCATGCCTCCCGCCGCTCGACCGCCCGGAGCGCCCCTTCGTCGCCTCGTCCAGCGCCGCGACGAATTGGTCCCACCCTGGCTCCCCTCTCGTGCCATCCGGTCGAGCGCCTGGCGAAGCGTCGCGACCCCCTTCGCGTCCGTCAATCATGGCGTTCGTCATCTCGGGTCAACCATTTGATTAGTCGTCGAAAAATTTTCTGTTATCCAAAAAATTGGTTTGTGCCACTGAAATCCCTTCGTATAATCGCACCCGGTCGCTTTCCTCATCCAACCCCAACCGGCGGCGAAACACCGCCTCACGGAGGCCACTGATGGAGCGGGGAGCTCATGATCCTCAGGCCGGGACGGTCCTCCCTCGCGGCTTCACCTTGATTGAATTACTCGTCGTCATCGCCATCATCGGGGTCCTGGTCTCCCTCTTGCTCCCCTCCGTCCAGGCCGCCCGGGAGGCGGCCCGCCGGTCGCAGTGCACCAACAACCTGAAGCAGATCGGCCTGGCCATCGCCAACTACGAGTCGGCCGTCGGCTGCATCGTCTCGGGATATATCAGCTCGCCCGTGCCCCTGGCCCGGTTCGGGGTGCCGGGCTACAACCCGGACCCGCAGACGGACGACAATGGGCCGGGGTGGGGCTGGCTGGCCTTGCTGCTCCCCTATGTTGAGCAGGCCCCGCTGTACAACGCGATCAACTTCAACTTGCCCACGTGGGTACCGGACAACAGCACGGCGGTCCTGACTCAACTGAACGTCTACCTCTGCCCGTCGGCGAACAACCCCACCCCGACGTGCAGGATGGTCGACGCCAACTTGAACCTGTTGCCGGTGGCGAACCAGTACTTCGCCCGTGCAAACTATCAGTACAACATGGGTTGGAACGACACGAGCATCACGCCGGCGGACACCAATTACGACGACCCGGTCAAGGGATGTAACGGGCCGATCTACCGCAACAGCCACGTCACCTACGCCGCGGTGACCGACGGCCTGAGCAACACGGTCGTCGCGGGCGAAAAGACGCCTTACCTCGCGGACGCCACCTGGGTGGGCATCATCCCCGGCTACCGGCACTTCGCCTACAACGCATTCGCCAGCGCCGGGACCGGCGGGGCCGGCATCAATTACGATTACCCCGGCGCCATCCTCGCGGCCCACAGCGGTCCCTCGCTCTACGAGAGCCCGGAGGTCATCCACCCGCCCAATAGCCCGCTCGGCCACACCGACGAGATGTATTCGCTCCACCCCCCCGGCGGGTGCAACGTCCTGTTGGGCGACGGCTCGGTCCGGTTCATCAAGCAGTCGATCAACTTGCTGACCTGGCAGGCCCTGAGCAGCCGCTCCAACGGGGAGGTGATCAGTGCAGACTCTTATTGAGGAACAGGAACGGCCGTTCGTGCCGCGAGCCATCCGGACTCGCGGTCGCAGGTTCCGCGCCACCGCGCTCGCCGGACTGATACTGACGCCGGTCGGCTGCGGTGGGGAACCGTCGAACAGAGAGGTCCAGAATGCCCGGGCATTCGAGGCGCTGTTGACGGCCGTCTCGTTGAAGAACGAGAGGGAGTTGGAGAAGGACGCCAAGCTCATCGACGAACGGCACGCCGTGGGCGAACTCTCCGACGGGAAATATCAGGAAGTCCAGGTGATCGTCGAGAAGGCCCGCTTGAAGGACTGGGGAGGTGCCGAGAAGCGGGCCTACGAGTTCCGCGCGCAGTTCGGCGATAAGGGCTCCTACTTCAAGTGATCTGCGGCGGCGGAACTCCCCAGAACTGAACCGAGGTATTCCATGGATCGCAGTATGAATCACGGCGACCCGTCCTTCAATATCCTCATCATCCTGGACTGGATGCTCCGCATCGAGCAGGCCGCGGCGTTCGTGGAGGGCGACCGCGAGTCCGACCCCGAGGCCTGGGGGCCCGAATGGGACCTATTCGGCTGGGCCCCGACGATCGCCCGCGACGACAAGGGCGACGACGATGAGGACAGTGATCGGCCGCGGCGGGTCGTCGCTCGGCGAATCGCCGGCAGCGCACCTGCTGCCCTTGTCCCGAACTGATTATCAAGATTACATGGGGTGCTCCGTGGCGGGACATTGCTTGGTCGGGCGAGTCACGATTGCAAGGCCCGTGTTCGAATACATCCATGCGATCGAGGGGCGGCTGCGCATCAAGGTCCCCGAGGTGAAGCGGTCGCCCGAGGTCGCGCGGCGGGTCGAGAGCCAGTTCTGCGCGATCGATGGGGTCCTCGAAGTCGGCGCCAACCCCGTCACCGGCAATGTCCTGTTCCATTACGACCCGGTCCGGATCGAGCCCTACGCGATCATGGGGACCCTGGTGACGCTCGGCTACATGAAGGAGACCGCGCCCGCCCACTCGTTCTCCGGCACGATGGGTCATTTCGAGGGGCTGGCCCCGTGGCAGATCCTGATCATGCGGCTCGCGGTGGCCGTGACCGAGATGGTCCTGAAGGTCCTCTTCCGACGGGTCGCCGTCGGGTTGACATCGAGGCCGAAGTCGGCCATCCCACTGGGAAATCCAGGATCAGTCGATTGCGGCGATCACTGAGCCCTACCTCCTCGACAGAGACCACCATGATCCCTCATCCCATAGGCCGCATGCTCATAGGGGCCGCCCTCCTGACGTCGGGGTGCGGCGACTCGCGCGGGGTACCGAGCGAGTGCCGCAAGGCCGCCGAGATGCTCCAGGCGGCGATCGAGGCGGAGAACTTCCGCTGGCTCGATGGGGATGCCAAATGGATCGAACGGCTCAAGTCCGACGGCAAGCTTTCGGATGCCGAGTACCGATCCCTGCGGAGGATCCTCGACAAAGCCAAGGAAGGGGATTGGAAGACGGCCAGGGAGCTGAACAGCAAGCTCCGCGACTGAGCCCCGCCGGTCCGAAGCCTGGCACACCTCGGGGCGAACCACGGGCGAAGGATTTCGATCACCGAGTTGGTACTCAACGTTGGCCCCTTGTACTCCCTCCGATGAGGATGCGACATCTCTTGAGCTTCTTCGCCGTCGGCGTCGGCTTGGCCCTCTCGGCGATGGCCTGGAGATTCTGGGCCTCGCGGGACGACGCAGGCCGGCCCATCCCCCTGTTCTTCCGTGGGACGGATGGCCGCGTCGTCGCGGTCGAGGCCCCCCGGGGCGGCGCCGCCGTCCTTGTCTTCTACTCGACCGAGTGTCCGATCTCCAACGCGTATGGCCCGACGCTCAACGCGATCAGTGACGCCTTTCCCCCGTCGTCGCTGAGGATGGTCGGCGTCTGCGTCGATCCCGACCCCACCAATGAGGACGTGGCCGCACACGCCAAGGAGTTCGGCCTGAAGTTCCCGGTCGTCCGCGACCCGGAGGGCGAACGTGCGTCACGGCTCGGGGCGATGGTGGTCCCGGAGGCATTCGTCCTCGATGATCGGGGGCGGGTACGCTACCAGGGGCGGATCGACGACCAGTTCGCCGACCGGGGCCTGCGGAACGCCGCGCCGCGCACCAGCGAGCTGAAGGATGCCGTGGCCGCCGTCCTCGTCGGCCGGGCGATCGCTCGCCCGCGTGTCCTGGCCGTCGGCTGTCCCCTCCCCCAGAAGCCCCGACCCAGTCCTCCCAGGGCGCCGACCTATGCCCGGGACGTCGCGCCGATCCTTCGGAAGCACTGCGTGGAGTGCCACCGGCCGGGGCAGGTCGGCCCCTTCCCGCTGATGACCTACGAGCAAGCCCGCAAGCGGGTCTTCGACATCGCCGACGTCGTGCGCGAGACCAGGATGCATAATGGGGAACGCAAGTACCGCACAATGCCCCCCTGGAAGCCCGCTCGAGGCGTGGGCCCCGCGTTCCGGAACAGCCGGATCATGGCGGACGATGACGTCCTCACCCTTCTCGCCTGGGCCGACGCCAACGCCCCGGCGGGCAACCCCGCCGATCTTCCCCCGCCGGCCCCACCCCCCGGCTCCGACATGCCGGGCCTCGGCACCCCCGACCTGGTGTTGGAGCCTGCCGGCGACTGCAACGTCCCCGCCGACGGCGACGACATCGACCGCCGTTTCGTGATCCCGATCGACCTTCCCCGAGACCGGATCATCTCGGCCATCGAGTTTCGACCCGGCAACCCGAAGGTCGTGCGACAAATGGTGTGCTCCTTCGAAGCCGCGGGCGAGGCCGGCGGGGAGGATGGGGCCGAAGCGACCGGGTGTGAAGCGAACCCCAACGGGGACGGCATCGAGAGAGTCGCCGGCCTTCTGGATGGGTGGTGCCCTGGCAAAAGGCCGAGCCGACTGCCCGAGGGCGTCGGCCACGTCCTCCCGCGCAAGGCCCACGTCGTGCTCCAGGTCCGCTACCGTCCGAGCGGCAAGCCTGAGGTCGACCGCAGCCGTGTCGGCCTCTACTTCGCTCGTGGAATTGTCAAGCAGGCGATCCACTGGGTCGCCGTCAGCAACCCGACCCTGACGTTGCCCCCCGGCCGACCTCGCGTTGAAGTCCAAGCCACCTGGCGTGCGGACGCCGATGCCGAGGTCCACTCCATCTTCCCCCGCATGCGCCGGCTCGGCCGCGACATGACCATGACCACGATCCTCCCCGACGGCCGCACCCAGGAACTGATCCGAATTGACGACTGGGACCCCAGCTGGCAGATGTCCTATGATCTGGAACGACCGCTGCTCCTGCCGAAGGGTTCGGTCGTCCGCGTCGTGGCCCACTATGACAACTCGGAGAAGAACCCGCGCAACCCGAACCAACCGCCGAAGATGGTCCGGTGGGGCGGGTCGGCGACCGACGAGGTTTGCATCGGCCTTCTCGCCCTGACCAGGGCCGGACGTTGGCCGGGTGGCATGCTACGCCGTCCACAATAACCGCCGGCAAATCACCCCAACAGGCTTATTGCCACAGACTTGTGGTAGAATGAGCGATTTGCGGTGCGCCAGACCGATGGACCTTGAGAAATCCCGGAAAATAAGCCGTTCACCGGTGCCATATCGCTGTCATCGTGGACGGCGTAGCATGCCACCCGGCCTCCTGGCCGGCCAAACCCGGACTTATTCTTGTCGACGCGTGCGCCGAATCCCAGAGACTCACACTCGGGGGGAGCGCTCGTATAATTCGGGGGAGGTAAGGACCAGGACCACCCGTACACGCTGGAGCCCGCATCGGGACGCCCCTTCATGGTGATTCAGAGCCTGTTGACGCGCCGGACCCGGGGACATCGCGACATGCACGACCTGACCGACGAGGTCGACCAGCTCGTCGTCAAGTCGGGCGTGACGACCGGGATCGCCAGCCTGTTCGTTGTGGGGAGCACCGCCGCGCTCGGCACGATCGAGTTCGAGCCCGGCTTGCGCGACGACCTCCCCGAATTGCTCGACCGGCTGATCCCGCCGAGCCGGGATTACGGCCACGAGCGGACCTGGCACGACGGTAACGGCCATTCGCACCTCCAGGCCACCCTGCTCGGCCCGTCGCTGACCGTCCCGATCCGGGACGGCCGGCCGTTCCTGGGGACCTGGCAGCAGGTCTTCCTGCTGGAGTGCGACACCCGGCCGCGCGAGCGGTCCGTCGTCCTCACCATCCTGGGAGAGGAGGGCAGGGGGCCCCGGCCATGATCGACGACCTGGTTGCACTTTACAGAAAGTGAGCCGAAAGCCCACACCCTCCAGGGGTGGGATGAAGGCGTCTCGTCCCCGTGTTGAAAATCAACAACACCCTTGAAAGAAGGATGTCTTTCAGGGAGGATGGTCTTGGCTCTTTAAAAATTTGATGTTGCCGGTTGGGAGGGAGAGGCCCTCCCGTAAAACATCAACCGTACGAAAGAGTCAGGCGGCGAGGACCCAGCCGCCACGGGTGGCGAGAACCAAGCCATCCGCCTGAATCCTGGAGGACATGTCGTGAGACCTCTCCTTCAGATCGTACCGCGGGGCACGCGGGAACGTGGTGGTGTCAACCACCGAACGCTCAGGGAGACAGTGTCAGACCAGGCACGCCTGGCGGTTGTCGTCGAACTGAGAATCCCACCCCCTTCAGGGGTGGGAGTGTCAAAACAGGGCCATTCAGCGTTCGGCCCCACTCGGCTCAGAAAGTCGGATGGCAAAGCTTTCTTGGGCCTCACAACCGGTTCCCGAAACCCGCGGGGTGGCTCGGACAACTTGTTGTCCGGGTCACGAAGCGACACGAGGTGTGTCCGGTGCCCTCGCCGTCCATCGTCCATCAGTTCACGGCGAGGGGACCGTTGCTTTTTATCAACAGGGAAGAGTTATCTGCTCTTGAAAGGATATCTATAAAATGTCTGCCATGAGGCTCGGGATGGCCCGGACAACTTGTTGTCCGGGTCGCGCAGCGACCCGAGGCTCGTCAGGTACCCTCGCCATCCCTAGGCCCTCGGCAAGGTACTCAAGCGCACCAACGACCGGAAGGGCCACGCGCACTTCGTGACCTTCTCGTGCTACCGCCGCCGTCGGCTCCTCGACCACGACCGGGCTAAGCGCGTCGTGCTCGGGATCCTCAGCTCCCAACTGTCCTTGCAGGATGGCCGATGCGTCGGCTTCGTCGTCATGCCCGACCACGTCTACGCGATCGTCCGGTTCCCGGCCGCCGATCAACTCAGTCACTTCATGAAGCAGTGGAAGCAGCGCAGTTCGATCCAGATCGAGCGGCTCCTGCGCGAGGGACTACCCAACTACGCCAGGACTTTCGACCTGTCGAAGCCCATCTGACAGGCGCGCTACTACGACGTGAACCTGTACTCGTCGCGCAAGATCGAGGAGAAGCTCGCCTACATGCACCTGAACCCAGTCCGTGCCGACTTAATCGCGCGCCCGTGCGACTGGCCCTGGAGTTCGACGAGGTATGAGGAATCCGGCCAGTCGGTGGGCGTGCCCGTCGGCTGGCTCGACTGACGCCTCGTGTCGCTTCGCGACCCGGACAACAAGTCGTCCGGGCCACATCCAGCGAGGTTCCCGAGGCCCTGACCGACCAGACCCCCCTGATCACCGGCGGCATCCTCGACTCGATCAGCACGCTCAAGCTGGTCGTCTTCCTCGAGGAACGCTTCGGCGTCACCGTCGAGGCCCACGAGGCCGGCGTCGAGCACCTCGACACGGTCGGAGAGATCGCTCGCCTGATCACCGAGAAGAAGCACGCCGCCTGACCAGACTGATGATTGGATTTTCCCGGCCGCGGAAACCGGCGTTGTTGTAATGCCCTCGAAGCTCGAGCGCATGCCGGGCGCGGAGATCGCCCCGACACGGAACGCAGCCCGGCGCCAGTCTTTGGTGAGAAATCAAGGCAACCGCCTCGCCTCAGGGCCGAGCAGGAGCTGCTCGGCGTTCCGATGATAAACCTTCTCCAGGACGCCTCTGGGAAGGAAGACGCCGTAGATCATCCAGAACCCCTGCCGATGGTGGCCGGCCGCGGGGTCGAAGTACTCGTCGTCGGTCTCGAGGAAGCGGTAATACATCCGGTACGCAGCCCGATCTGGCGACGTGTCGCTGCCGAAGAGGACGCGATCCTGGTATCGAATCAGGAACCGCCGTGCCGAGTAGGGTTGCCGGCCCAGCTCGGAGATCCGGGCGCCGAACTCGACGACCATGTTCGGGTACGTGTCCAGCCACCGGCCCACCTCGGCCAGGTCCTCGCCGTCGTTTGCCAGGTGGGCGCAGATGAATGTCGTCTCGGGGTGTCGGCCGATGACGCGGTTGCGTTGGGCGTGCAACTCGGCGCGCGCGGGGAAGTGGTCCCCGTGGAAGCGCCAGAGCGGATGCTCGATCAGCTCAGGCCAGCGCTCGTTGTGGCGATCCAACGGCGTGAAGAAGGCCCCCGGGTCGGCCGTGTGGATCAGGACCGGTTTCTTGAACTTCCCACAAGTCGCCCAGATCGGATCGAGCTTCGGGTCGCCGACTGGGACGAATCGGCCGTCTTTGTAACGGAAATCGAGGCCGAGGGTCTTGTGAATCTTCAGGCCCTTGGCGCCCGCCCGGAAGCCTTCCTCCAGCCGTCGGACCTCGCGGTCGGACCACCCCGGATCGTCGATCCCCTCGAAGTCGAGCAGGGCGAAGGTGAGGAACCGCCCGGGATGCGCCTCGTCCAGCGCGGCCAGCGTCTCGCGGAGCCTCCGGTCCCAGCCGCCGTCGAGGTTGACGACCGTGCGGACGCCCGCCCCGTCCATCTCGGCGAGGAGGTGCGCGACCCGCTCGTGAGTCAGCATGACGGCACCACCGCCGAGGTGATTGTGGACGTCGAGGACGGGGACGGCTGGCAAGGCGACCTCGGTGGCCTGGGTGACGAGCATGGAGTGGGGCTCCCACTCGCGCAGCTTGAGTTCCCGGATGTCGGTCGGGGACTGGGCGGGGGCCGTCGATCCCGTCACATCGAGGCCGATCAGGAGCGCGCAGGCGAGGGCGAGTCGTCTCATCGTGTCCTCCTCCGCAGGTTCGAATCGGCCATCCACGAACGATGTGGCCGGTTCCAAGGTGGCCGCACGAGATCACCGACCCGGAGCAGGTGGCCGACGTGGAGCGATCCTAACGATCGCCGGGCCAGGCGCCGAGGAGCCTCCGGAGCGGGACGAGTCCGCCCGACCTCTCGACGAGCTTGGCGTCGCAGGCGTCCTCATCCATCAGAAGGCGTCGGGACTGATCACCTCGCCGCCGTTGCGGCTGCCCAGGCCCTGCCATCTGCCTGATTCACCGGTCGCCTTAACCGAACACCAAACTCCCCCTCGCGCTCACGAGACTCCAGGGCGACACCCGGACCCATCGCGCCCGCTCCGTGGATCGTCCCGATCATGCGGTAGACCTGGGGGAGCAAGACCCTCGACTCGGCGACCGTCAGGTCCGGCGAGTCGAGCGCGTCGATCAAGTGACGCAAGTCCTCGAAAATCGTTGTCAGTTCTGGTCGAGTCAACATGAGACGGCCTCCAGAACAGTTCCAACCTGTGATCGCGACGATACGGTCGTGTCCCAATTTCATTTCATTGAAACGCGTCGTTTTCCAGACTTTTCAGGAGATCGCGAAAAAACGACGCTGGGATCCGAAAAGTATTGAATTTGCAAGACTTAAGAGCGCCGAAACCTCGACAGCCAGTTGCCCTTTCAACGAACGTGGGACACGACCCCTGATTTTGATAACCCGTCTATTCCCCCGTGTCGGTGAGGTCCAACTCGGCGTGCATCAACTGAGGCGAGGGACGAGGGGCGAGGGGTGTCGGTGAGGTCCAGCTCGGCGTGCATCAATTGATCGGAATCCCTGTAATGGGTGTGGAAGCCGAGCCTGTCGCAGATGCGCAGCATGCCGCGGTTCCGAGGCAAGATCACGGCGCAGACACAGTGCAACCGCGCATCGCGGCCGATGGCGATGAGCCGACGGAGGATCTCGGTACCCAGCCCGCACCGCTGGAAGGTGTCGCGGACCTCGAGCGAGAACTCGGCCTTGTCCGTACCATAGAGTCGGCTCAATCGCCCCATGGCGATGACCTCGCGTTCTCCGGTCCGCGGGTCCTCGTGCTCGGCCACGAGCGCCATCTCGCGGTTGTAATCGATGAAGCAGGTCCGGGCGAGTCGCTCGTGGGCGATCCGCCGGCTCAGCTTCAGGGACTGGAAGAAGCGGAGATAGACCGAATCCTCGGACAGCTTTTCGTGGAACCGTACCACCAGGGGCTCGTCTTCGGGCCGAATCGGGCGGATCGTGACGGTCAGGCCGTTCGTGATCGTCCACGGGGCGACGTACTGGGTGGGATAGGGGCAGATGGCGGGACGGGGCAACTGGTCGGCATCGACCTCCGCCGGGTGCAGGACCACGCGGGCGTCGAGCACGATCAGCCGCTCGGGCGTGGCGAGCAGCGGGTTGATGTCGATCTCCTTGATCCGCGGCTGTTCGATCACCAACCGGCTGAACCGGACCAGCAGACGCTCCAACGCGCCCAGGTCGACGGGAGGGCAACCGCGGGCCCCCTTCAGGACTTGGAAGATCCGGGTGGTCTCCATCATCCGCCGCGCCAGCGTCGTGTTCAGCGGCGGCAGGCCCAGCGCGCGGTCCATGAGCAGCTCGACCAGTGTCCCGCCCGCGCCGAACAGGAGCACCGGGCCGAGCTGCGGGTCGGGGCTGCTGCCGATGATGAGCTCGGAGCCTTCGAGCGTGATCATCGGCTGGACGGTCACGCCCAGGAAGTGCTCGGCGCCGACGCGCCGGCGTACGGACTCCTCGATCGCGCGATAGGCGTGGCGCACCGCCCCGGCATCGGTCAGGTTGAGCTGCACCCCGCCGACGTGGGTCTTATGCACGATCGTCCGGGAGTCGAGCTTCAGGACCGCGGGGTAGCCGAGTTCCTCCGCGAGGGCCACGGCCTGCTCCTCCGTGGTCGCGACCCGGGTGGGCACGACGGGGATGCGGTACGACTCGAGCAGCCGCTTCGATTCGGCCTCGTTCAAGAGGGTCCGCCCCGCGGCCAGGACGGAGGCGATCAGGTCCTCGACCCCGGCGTGATCGACACCGTTCTCGTCACCGGCCAGCGCCGGCGTCTCGTACGGGCTGCGGAGGTTGTGGCTGTAGCGCCACATGTTGTTGAAGGCGCGGGTGGCGGTGTCGGGGCAGGGGAACGTCGGAATGCCGGCGCGGTTCAGGATCGACGCACCGGCCACGACCTCGTCCCCCCCCATCCAACTGGCCAGCACCGGCTTGCCGGCGCTGGTGCCATGGGCCTTCAAAGCTTCGGCGGTCCGGGTCGGGTCGATCATCGCCTGGGGCGTCAGGATCACCAGCAGGCCGTCGGTGTTCGGGTCCTCGGCGACGACCTCCAGCGCCTGGGCGTAGCGGTCGGGGCCGGCATCGCCGAGCAGGTCGACGGGGTTGCGGTGACTCCAGGGCGGCGGGAGGATGCGGTTGAGCGCCTCGATGGTCTCGGACGCCAGGGGGGCCAGCTGGCCGCCGCCGGCGATCAGGGCATCGGTGGCGAGCACGCCTGGGCCGCCCGCGTTGGTCAAGACCGCCAGGCGCGGGCCCTTCAGCCGCGGCTGCGTGTTGAGGATCTCGGCCATGCTGAAGAGCTCGGAGATCCGATCCACGCGCAACACGCCGCAGCGGTGGAAGGCGGCATTGAGCACCTCGTCGCTGCCGGTCAGGGACCCGGTGTGGGACGCCGCCGCCCGGGACGCCTCCTCGGTCCGGCCGGGCTTGATAACGATGATGGGCTTGCTCAGCGCCACCTCGCGCGCCGCCGACAGGAAGGACCGCGCGTCGCCGATCGACTCCATGTAGATGATGATGCTCTTCGTGTGCAAGTCGTTGCCGAGGTAGTCGATCAGGTCGCCCCAGTCGACGTCGAGCATCGACCCGACCGAGACGAAGGCGCTGAAGCCGACGTTGGCCCGCAAGCTCCAGTCGAGCATCGCGGCGCCGAGGGCGCCGCTTTGACTCAGGAAGGCGATCTTGCCCGGCCGGGCCATGGTGACGTTGGTGGCCGAGGCGTTCAGGCCGATCATCGGGCGCATCACCCCGAGGCTGTTCGGGCCGATGATCCGGATCCGGCCTCGGCTCGCTTGCTCCATGATTCGGCGCTCGAGCTCCGCGCCTCCGGCTCCGGTCTCTTTGTACCCGCTCGAGGCGATGATGGCCGCGCGAACCCCGGCCTCGACACATTCGCCGATCAGGTCGGGCACCGTTGGCGCGGGCGTGGCCACGATCGCCAGATCGATCGCGTCGGGCACGTCCCCGACGCGGGGATGGGCTTTGATCCCCAGCACGCGCCGCCGGCTCGGGTTGACGGGGGAGATGGTCCCGCCGAACGGGCTGCCGAGCAGGTTCCGGACGATCGTCCGGCCGACGCTGCCGGGTTTCTCGGTCGCCCCAATGACGGCGATGTTCTGGGGCGAGAAGAACGCCTGGAGGCCGTCATTTTCCTTGGTCCTGAGTAAGTTGGAAGCGAGGGAAGCCTTGGGCACGCCTTTCGTGAGAACATGGCCTCTCTCAGGGGCATCCTGGGACAAAGTGGTTAACATCGTCAGACCCTCCTTTCAGCAGTTTCCTTAGGCGCAAGCCTTTGAACCCACGACCGCGCGGCCTGATGGAGCCAGGACTTCAATCTGATTGATAATCCCGCAGACGCCCTCGAGCTCGGCGACCACGTGCTGGGCGATCTGCTTGAGGTAATACGTGGGGAGGCAGCCCCGCAGCGTCACCCCCCCCTCGCGGCACGCGCAGCCGATGTCTTGCAGCGCGAGATAGCCACTCCGCCGCAGGTGGCTCTCCGCCGCTTCCTCGATCCTCCTCTCGCGGGCCGTGGTGCCGGTGGTCGCGACCCGACGCTGGCGATTCTCAAAGGCAAACGTCGACGTCGACATGGCATCCCCTCCCACGGGGTGGGCGACGAGTCCCAAAAAAAAGCCCCCTGTGCACTGATGGCACAGCGGGGCATTCGTGGCCTCGTCAGGATTTGAGTCGGAGAACTGTCGGGCTGAGCGACAAGTCGCAATAAAAAAACCCCCTGTGCACAGATAGCACAGCGGGGCATTCGTGGCCTCGTCCG
>JAFANO010000679.1 GCA_019232645.1 Planctomycetaceae bacterium
CATTTGAAATTTGAAACCTCAAATTGAAGGTCCGAACCAAGCGCCCAAATCCTCTGGAGTGCGAAAGATCACCTCCTCGCGGCAAATCCAAAGGCGCGTGGCGCGGGGAGTGCATGAGCGGGGATTGTACGGTGATTGAATGCCCGGGGAGCCGACCACGATGTCCGAACGCGACGGCAGTGAAGACCTGCACGGCAACGCGCCCGACAAGTCCGACGTGGCGCTGCTGCTGATCGACCTGATCAACGACCTGGAGTTCGCCGAAGGGGACCAGCTCCTGCGGTTCGCGCGGCCGATGGCCGAGCGGATCGCCGCGCTGAAGCAACGGGCCAAGCGGGCGGGTATCCCCGCCATTTATGTCAACGACAACTTCGGGCGGTGGCGGTCCAATTTCGAGGCGCAGGTGGACCACTGCATCAAGGACAACGTCCGGGGTCGCGTGCTGGCCGAGCGGCTCAGGCCCGAGGAGGACGACTACTTCGTCCTGAAGCCCAAGCACTCGGGCTTTTTCTCGACGACGCTCGACATCCTGCTCGACTACCTCCAGGTCCGAACGGTGATCCTCACCGGCATCGCGGCGAACATCTGCGTCCTGTTCACCGCCAACGACGCCTACCTGCGCGACTTCCGTCTGTTCGTCCCGAGCGACTGCGTCGCCTCGAACACTTCGGACGACAACCGGTACGCGCTGGAGCAGATGCGGACCGTGCTCAAGGCCGACATCCGGCCGTCTTCGGAACTGGACCTCGACGCGCTGACGAGCGACACCTCCGGCGGCCCGATGCGACGACCGGGCACCGCGCCGCCCGCCGGCCGAACTTGACCACGAAGCCGCGCCATCGTTCTGTGATGATTCCTGTCATCCCCCGCCCCCGATCGAAGGTGACCAGCCCGAGGATCGAACGCGATGGACATCATGCCCACCCGCTCTCTCTCCCCCGACCTCGCCGAAACGATCCGCGAGGAATTCCGCCTGGACCGTTCGCGCATGACGATGATGGCGGCGAGGAAGCATGCCGTGCCCGAACGGGCGGTGGTCGAGGTGCTCGTCGGCGAGTGGCCGATCGTCCGGCTCCGCGACGGCGTCTTCCGCGAGCTGATGGACGCGCTCCCCGAGCTCGGGCCGATGCGCGTCTTCGTCCGGAGCCGCGCGGCGATCATCGAGTCGGTCGGGACGTTTGGCGGCTTCTCCCAGACCGGGCCGTTCTTCAACGTGCAGACCGACACGCTCGACATGCACATCCTGCACGCCGAGATCGACAGCATCTTCTCGGTCGAGAAGTGGGGGCACGACACCGAGATCGCCACCCACTCGTTCCAGTTCTTCGACCGCTCGGGCGACCCCGCCTTCAAAGCATTCCTCTGGGAGAGCTTCCCTCAGGTCCCGGCCCGGAGGGTCGCCTCCTTCCGGGCTCTGACCCGGCGCTTCTCCTGACGCCGAGGTGTGTCGCTCAGAAGACCTTCGCCACGAGCAGGGTTCGGTCGTCGTCGGCGGGTTGGCCGCGGGTGAACGCCGCCAAGGCGTCGAGCACTGCGCGGATCAGGCCGTCGGCGGTGAGGTGGCAGTTGGCCAGGGCCTCGTCGAGCCGCGTCATTCCGAACATGTTCCCCGAAGGGTCGGTCGCGTCGGTGATCCCGTCGGTGTAGAAGATGATCTGGTCGCCCGGTCGGAGTTCCTGCGCGGACTGCTCGTAACGCTGGTCGGCGAAGACGCCGAGCGGGAGGTTGCCGACGCCGTCGAGCGCGTGGACGGACCCGTCCTCGCACCGCTTCAGGCGGGGGGGGTTGTGTCCGGCGCTGGCGTAGGTCAACTCCCGCCGCCGGGGATCGTACACCCCGTAGAAGGCGGTGACGAACGTCTCGCTGTCGGCCGTGTAGCGCGAAGCCAGTTGCTCGTTGACGTGATTGAGCACGACGGCCGGTGGGTCGAGCGGCCCCGGGTAAGCGTGGGCGATGCTGTGCGTGATCGCCATCATGACCGCCGCCGGGGTCCCGTGGCCGCTGACGTCGGCGATCAGGATGCCGCACCGGCCGTCGGGCAGGGGGAAGAGGTCGTAGTAGTCGCCGCCGGCCCACCGCGACGTCTGGTAGTGCGCGGCCAGGTCGAGGCCGGGGACGACCGGCATCGACCGGGGCAGGAGCGACCGCTGGATGTCGGCGACCAGCTTCAGCTCGCCGTCGACGATGTCGTAGGCCCGCTTCAGCTCCTCGGCCAGCACGAGGTTGTGCGTCGCCCGGCCGAACAGGTTGCTCATCCAGACCTGCTCGGGGAACTCCTCGCGGTCGAAGGCGGCGGGCTCGGGCCTCATCAGGACGGCCATGTTGAGGGCGACCCCCTGGTGGAAGTGGGGGATGGCGATGAGCGAGCGCTGACCCTCGAAATAGGCCGCGGCGGGGTCGTCCGGCGCGACCTCCAACTCGTCGATGATCCGGGGTTCGTCGCCATAGATCAACTCGCCGAACAGGCCCCCTTCGAGCAGGGGCAGGCGATCCTTCTGCTTCCAGGGATCGATCTCGTCCTTCCACAGGCTCGAGCGCGTGATCCGATACTTGGGGAACTCCAGGTCCCGCCGGCTCAGTGCGACGTAACGGTTCGCCGGCATGATCTGGCGGATCCGCTCGCCGTAGGCCCGGACCATCGCCTGGGGGTCGGTCTGGAGGCTCATCTCGCGCATCATCTCGATGATCAGATCGAGCCGATGCCGCCAGTCCACCGCCTTGCCGCCGATGAGTCCCTGCGTCGCCGTCATCGTCGATCCTCGCCCGGTTCGGCTCGGCACGCTCGTGATCGGAGCGTCGCGATCGGGGATCGGGATGCCGACGTCACAACGTCATCCCTCCCCGATGCATTGTAGGGCGTCGGACAATGCTCCCGGATCAGCGGACCTGGGCCCGCGCGCCCGAGGCGCTGACACGGGCAACGACGCGGGAGCGGGAGGAGGAGCCGCGGCGCGTCCAACCGCGGGAGAGTGCGAGCGCCGTCGGTCCACGGCCAAACGCGCCATGTTGTCCGATGGCCACGACCGATTTCGCGTCCTCTTCATACAGGTCGGCCAACTTCCTGACCTGCGACGACAGGACCCAGATCGATCCGGCGATGATCAGCATCCCCGACCAGAGGATCAACGCGAGGCTGCTGACATTGATGTTGAAGCTCGACATGGAAGCGTTTCCAGGGATTCTGAAGATCGCACCGTTGTGGCCTACGGGGAAACTACGGCAGGGAGCTCGCGCCGTGTCACCACGACAACACCCCGTCGACGGATTCGTCCGATCAAGACGTGCAGGTAGAGAGCGAAGGCAGGTCTTTTGAACAGGCGGGAATGCCCCTCTCGCGCCTCCTCATCGGAGGTGCGTGGGTCGGGTTCGAGGACCTCGGGCACCGCGCATTACCCCCTGGTCCCTTGAATGGATGATCGGGCGGCAGGGCCACGGCGTCCCGGGATTGTGGAGGTTGATGGGGACGACCTGGTGGAGTTGTCAGGCCGAGCCTCGCTCACTCCACGACCCGGGCCCTCCCCCGCGACAGCGGACCGGATCAGCCAACAGTCCGGGCGTCGTTCTCCTCGGCCAGTCCCTGGCCAAGATCGAGTTCGTCGCGGCGGCCGGCGAGGTAGCGTTCGAGCTTGCGAAGGGCCTTGTACTTCTCGTCGCTGACGCGAGCGACGGGCAGGCTCATCGACTCGCCGATCTCAGGAACGGTCCAGCCTCGGGTCCAGAGTTCGACGATCTTATCCTGGCGCGACGTGAGGACAGCCTGCCGGGCCGCTTCGAGGATCTCGCCAAGTTCTTGGCGATTGCGATGTCGCCGATCGAAATCGGGACCGGGCATGTACTGATCGTCGAGCGGTTGGTGGCGCTTCGAGCGCTGGACGCGTTTTCGGACCATGTCGATGGCGCGGACCAACTCGCGTCGCTCGGAGGTGTCGTCGGCCAGGACGAGGTTCAGGTCGAGCTGGCCGGCGCGGGCCTTGCTCAGGAGTCGGCAGCAGACCTCCTGGGTGCAGTCATCCCAGAGTCCCGGGTCGAGCCGGGCGTTCCGCCAGCAGACCGTGCAGTAGCGCTGGATGTCGCGGACCAGTTCCGATTCCGACGCCGATGCGGTGAGCGCGGCCAGGCCGACGACCAGGGCCATCGCGGTCGGGCCGGCCCGGAGCGTCCGATGCCCTCTGGGGGGCCCGAGCGATTCTTGGGACATAGACTTAACTCCGCCTGAGTACGCCGTGCAAGAGATCGGGGGCGGCTTGACATCGGTGACCGGTATGTCGCATACGTCCGGTCCAATCACCAGACATTCCCCGGTCGAGAATTCGCCCCTGCTCCTTGGATTCATCGCCTGTCGGGGTGTGCCGGGATTCGCGGTCGTTTCGGCCGGACGATGTACCAGCCTCGCTGCCGCGCCAGCCGGCTCAGCCGGCGGTGGGGATGGACGACGACCGCGGTACCGACGCGCTCGAGCAGTGCCCGATCGCTCCAATTATCCGCGTAAGCAACCGAATCGTCCATCGCGATTCCGCGACCTTCGGCCCATCGCTCGGCATAATATCTTTTCCCCTCGCCATAACAAGAGGGCCCCGATCCGACCCCGATGAGCCGACCGTGCTCAATCACAACCGGCGTCGTCAGCAGGTCGGTGCAGCCGAGGTAGAGGCTCAGCGGCTCGATGACGATCCCGGGCGACGACGAGAGGAGGACGATCTTCGTCCCCGACCGCCGGAGCTCGGTCAGGTGCTCGACGACCCCCTCGTAGAGCCGGGGTCGGACGAACTCCACGAAGTTATCATAGGCGATGCGTTCCAGTTCCACGACCGGAATCCGCGCGATGCTCTTGAGGCCGTAGTTGACGAGCCGGCCATAGTCGAGCCGGCCGAACTGGTGTTGCAGGCCGTGGAACATCGCCCGGAGCACGAAGGAGCGCTTGATCAAGCCCCGGTGCCGGAGGATCCGGGCGAACAGGAACGTGGTGGTCTGCGCCAGCAAGGTACCGTCGACGTCGACAAACGCTGCGGCCGGCGGGCGCTCGAACGTGGGCCAGGTCATCCGGGGACTCCCGTCGCAGTCACCCAGCGGCCGAGCCGGTCGGCCAGGTCGCGCGCCGAGGCGGGATCGGGCGCCTCGGCGATCACTCGGACGATCGGCTCGGTGTTGCTCGCCCGGACGTGCGCCCAGCGGTCGGGCCAGTCGAGGCGGAGGCCGTCGCGGCGGTCGGCCGTCGCCTCGGGGAAGGCGGCGCTCATCCGGTCCCAGAGCGCGGCGACGGCCTCCGGTCCCCCCTGGTCCAGGGGATACTGGTCCTTGACCATGGCGTATGACGGCAGGCGGCCGACCAGTTGGGAGAGCGGCTCGCCGGTCTCGGCCAGCAGGTCGAGCACCAGGGCCATCGCGACGAAGCTGTCGCGGACGAAACCGACGCGGGGGTCGATGACGCCGCCGTTGCCCTCACCCCCCAGGACCGCGGACTCGGCCCGCATCCTCTCGACGACGTGGATCTCGCCGACCGGCGTCCGGAGGACCGGGCAGCCGAACTGCCGCGCCAGGTCCTCGGTCACGCGCGACGTCGAGAGGTTGAGCACGACCGGGCCCTTGGCCCTCGGCAGCCGTCGCAGCGCGGCCAGGGCCAGCGTCAGCTCCTCTCCGATGTAGCGGCCCGTCTCATCGACCAGCGCCAGGCGGTCGGCGTCGGGGTCCTGAGCGAAGCCGACAACCGACCCAGTGGCGGGCACGATCGCGGCGAACGACCGCAGGTTGGCCTCCGTCGGCTCGGGGGGATGGTCGTATCGGCCGTCGGGGAGCCCCCCGAGGACCACCGGCGAGCAGCCCAGCGCGCGGAGCAGTGCCGAGCCCATCCGGCCCCCCGCGCCATGGCAGGAGTCGAGCGCCACCACGAACTTCCGCCGCCGGATCGCCTCGACGTCGACGATCTTGAGCACCTGCTTCAAGTGCGCGGCGTCGGGATCCTCGAGGGTCCGGATCCGACCCAGGGCGTCCCACGCCACCCAGCCGAAGTCGCGGCGCCGGAGACGGTCCAGGACCGTGCGCCCCATGTCCGCGCTCAGGACCATGCCTTCGGGCTGGAAGAACTTGAGGCCGTTATACTTGGGCGGGTTGTGCGAGGCCGAGATCTGGATGCCGCCGACGGCCCCCTGGTCGCGGACGAGCCGCCCGAGGGTCGGGGTGGCCACCGCGCCGACGAGCAGGGGGTCGCGCCCCGTCGCCGCCACCCCCGCCAGGACCGCCGGGACGAAGACGGGGGCCGAGACCCGGCCGTCATGCCCCACGACGATCGGGCCCGGCGCGCACCCGGCGGCATACGCCGCCGCGAACTCGACCATTATCGCCGGGTCCAGGCCATCGCCGATGACCCCCCGCAACCCCGACACGCTCACGATCCGAGTCCCGCTCACGATCCTCCCCCGTCCCGATCCGCGGGTCCGCCACGTCTACTGTCCATCCCCAAGATTAGAGAATCCGGGCCTCGACGGGCAAGACCTAGACTCACGGGAGGGGCCCGGACACGTGGGGACGTCCGGGAGCATGACGCTTGACGAGGCGGGGGCCGATCGGGGCATCACTTCGGCGCCGGAGCGGGGGCGGGTAGCTTGAGGACCTTCTTGCCGCTCAGGTCTTCGAACTCCATGCCCGAGAAGAAATTCCCCGGCCGACTGTCGTCCGAAGGGGCGAGGCCGTGGCGGCAGGGCCGGGCCGGTAGCGGCGGGAACGACCTCGTCGCGAACCTCCTTGAGGAGCGGGTAGATCTCGTAAGTCCCTCAAGGGAGAGGCTTTCCGGCTGGAGATTTCCGATGGGATCGATCCGTCGATCCCCTCCGCCAGTTCTCAGGGTCCTTGAAATTCCCCCAAGCCCGACCTCGCGGTCGGGCGATCCTCGAAACGCCTGACGGCGTGTCTCAACCTCGATCATTTTCCAGGGCAGAGGTTGAGGCACCTCCCCACTCCTGAAAGCGGGGGTCTCCTATAGATCACCCCGTTAGCCTCCTCAACCTGTTGCCGTTTAAGAGATTATGGCATCCTCCAGAAGATATCGAATGTTCGTAGTTGCAGCCATGGAGTCCCAAGCCAACCCTGGAAAATAAGGGCTTTCCTGATGGCAGGCATCCTTGCATGCAAAACCTCCGAAAAAACCTCACGGAGTAGTCCCAAGCGATATCGTCAGCCGGTACGGACGCGGCGATTCCCACGATCGGCGGCCCTCGCAGATCGTCCTTGTTCGCAATCCACGGAAGGCGAGCCTCTATACTCGGAAGACGAGGCTTGTTAAGATTTTCGGCGGGATGATGCCGAAGTGGCGGAATGGCAGACGCGCCGGACTCAAAATCCGGTCCCCGCAAGGGGGTGTGGGTTCAAGTCCCACCTTCGGTACTCAAGATCGCCTGTCTTACTTCGTTCAACTCGGTAACTCTTCGTCCTCGTCCTCTCCCTTGGCTGGCCGATCGGCGAGGATTTTCGGAACCAATCCCTTCCGAAACGCCTCCACTTGAATCACTCCTTTCAAATGACGAGCGGTCAATACCCGAGAGTCAGGCACCCGCCCCTGAAGGGGGTGGGCTTGTCGCGGGACTCAGAGCGGTCCGCGACCATGGGGACCCTGACAGGTCCCTCGCCGGTGTCTTTCGACCCGGCACGCCCCATCGGTCTCCCGGGGGCTACTGCATCGAAGCGCCTCGCGGCGATGTCCGAAGCGCCCTGCGAAACCGGGGCTCCCCGAACCGATCGGGGAGTGTC
>JAFANO010000015.1 GCA_019232645.1 Planctomycetaceae bacterium
TCCGGATCGACGCCGCCGGGCGGGAGGCCTGGCTCCGCGCCGCCTGCGGCGGGGACGACGACCTGCGGGCCGAGGTCGGCCGCCTCCTGGCCCAGGATGAGCGGGCGGACCGGGACCGGTTCTTGACGCCCCCCGGGGCGACAGTCCCGACTTCGGATGCGACGGTGACTTGGCCCTCCCCCGCAGCACGCCTTCGGCAGGGCGGGAGCGAGCCGTTCGACCACGCCGGGGCCATCCCGGTCGGGAAAGCCGGAGGATTTACACCTCGGGCAGTCATCCGTGCCGGTGTGGAGTCACACCCCTCGGTCGACGCCCGATCCCTGGCGCAGCAGCAATTGCGCTTATTTGCTTACATGTGTATTTTTATATCATTATGGATGGTATTCTGGAAGTACTTCGTCGTGAAGGATCCTGATCCGACGCAGGCGATCCCCTTCATGATTCTCCTGGTGGCGCTCGGAGGTCTCGTCTTCCGTCTCTCCGCTCGGGAGCCCCTCGCGCCATCGCTTCTCCAGGCCTTGGAGTTGGGGACGATCGGGATGGTCGCGGCCGTCTTCGCGGTCTCACAGTACCAGACCATCCTCGACTTCGCGCTGCACGATGATCTGGTGAGGGCGCAGCTCGTGATGAAGAATCGGGTGCTCCTCACCGCGGTCCTGATCCTCTCCTACGGGATCTCTGTCCCAAGGAGCTGGCGTCGCGCGGCCTCGGTCGTCGGGCCACTCGCGATCATGCCGTTCGCGACCTTGCTGGCGCTTTATCTCCGACATCCCGGGGCGATGGGGTGGCTGGTGCGGACGGGGGTCGAGCATGGCACCACCCCGCTGACGATCCTCGGCTTCGATGCGATGATCCTGCTGATCCTGGCCGCCGGCTCCGCCTCTGGGGCCCACAGCATCGCTCGGCTGCGCCGGCAGGTCGCCGAGGCCCGGCAACTCGGCCAGTATCGCCTCGGGCGGCGACTCGGTGCGGGAGGGATGGGCGAGGTCTACATGGCCGAGCACCAGCTCCTGAAGCGCCCCTGCGCCCTGAAGCTGATCCGGCCGGGCCCCGAATCCGGACCGAAAGTCCTCGAGCGATTCGAGCGCGAGGTCCGCCTCACCGCCACGCTGTCGCACCCCAACACCGTCGACATCTACGACTACGGCCGGGCCGAGGACGGGACCTACTACTACGTCATGGAATACCTGCCGGGCCTGAACCTGGCCGAGCTGGTCGAGCGTCACGGCCCCCTGCCGCCGGCACGGGCGGTGTACCTGCTGCGCCAGGTCTGCGGGGCGCTGCGCGAGGCGCACGCGGCGGGCCTGATCCACCGCGACATCAAGCCGTCGAACATCTTCGCCGCGCGGCGCGGCGGGGTGGAGGACGTGGCCAAGCTGCTCGACTTCGGGCTGGTCCGGCCCGCGGCGACGGCCCGCGTGGCCCACCTGAGCGGGGAGGGCGAGATCCTCGGCACGCCGCTGTTCATGTCGCCGGAGCAGGCGACGGGCGCCCGGGAGCTCGATGAGCGGAGCGACATCTACTCGCTGGGGGCGGTGGCCTACTACTTGCTGACCGGCAGGCCGCCGTTCGAAGGGGAGGGCGGGGTCGCGGTGCTGATCGCGCACGCCCGCGATCCGGTGATGCCGCCGTCGCTGGTCCGCCCCGACCTCCCCGAGGACCTGGAGCGCGTCGTGCTGCGGTGCCTGGCCAAGGCCGCGGCCGAGCGTTTCCCCAATGCCGAGAGCCTGGAGCGAGCCCTGGGCGCGTGCGCCTGCGCGGGGGATTGGGACCAGGATCGTGCCGCCCGGTGGTGGCGGGACACCGACCGGGCCACGGCGGCGCGTGCGACGGTCGGCTGACCCAATCGCGGAAGGGTCGTGCGAGGGATCGTGGATCAAGCCAACGATCCGTGAGAGGCTGAGGACCGGCCGGGCACGCGGGGCGTGCCGACGTCGCCGCCTCCCCTCGGTGGTCTGGCACTTCGCATCGATGATGTGACGTGGCAGTCGAGCGGTGCCATCCGAGTTCGAGGGGTGAACCGCTCTGGACCGGCATCGGCTCATCCTTTCGTCGGGATCTGGCCTTCGGTTGATCCAGCAATGACTCTGAACGGGCGAAACCGCTGTTTGATGTCGAGAGCATCTCTCGGTCATTGACCGAGTGACCTCAGGTTGTACCTGGAGATCAGCCCGGCGACCCAGCCCGATGAGTAGGTCACCCCGTACTTCGCCGCCAGCTCCTGCCTCCGGCCCGGGTCTCCGGCCTCGGCGAGTTCGGCGAAGTACGTCTCGAAACCCGCCGGGGCGATCACCTCCAAGAGCCGCGCCGGGCCGGGGCCGGCGTTCCAGAACGTGTGCATCAGCCCGCGGGGCTTGATCAGGTAACTGCCCGGCCCCGCGGCGACCTCGCGGTCAGGTGAAGGCATCGGCCTCCGCGAGCGCCCCGAGCGATGCAGGAACCGCGCCTGAGGCCACGCCCCCTCGGCCGACGAAGACGCCCTGCCAACTCCGGCTGGCATAGGCCAGGGCCGCCGCGCAGCCGAAGCAACCGACCAGGCCGAAGGTGAGGAAGCCCCCGCTGAAACTGCCGGTGATCTGCTTCAGGCTACCCAGGAGGTTCGGAAGAAAGAAGCCACCGATCCCGCCCGCGGCGCCGACGATGCCTGTCACCACGCCGATCTCCTTGGAGAACCGTTGCGGGACGATCTGGAAGACGGCGCCGTTGCCCATGCCGAGCAGGCCCATCGACGCGAACAGCAGGAGCGTCCCCCAGGCGAGCGGCGGCAGGGCGGACAGGTGCAGCATCATCACGCCCACGCCGAGGTAGAGGATCGTCAGCATCCGGATGCCGCCGAGGCGATCGGAGAGGTATCCGCCCAGCGGCCGAAGGAAGGAGCCGGCCATGACGCAGAGCGTGGCGAAGTTGCCCGCCTGGATCTTCGTCAGCCCATACTGGCTGAGGAAGAAGACGTTCAGGAAGCTGGTCAGCCCCACGAAGCCGCCGAACGTGACCGCGTAGAACAGGCAGAACCACCAGGTGTCGCGCAGCCGGAGCACTTCGGCGTAGGCGGCCAGGGGTTGGGGAGCCGGCTGCCGGGGGCTGTCCTGGGCGAAGATCATGAACGCGACCAGGGTCAGGAGCAGCGGCACGAGGGCCAGGCCGAAAACCGCGTGCCAGCCCCACGCCTGCGCCAGGCGGGGGCCGAAGAAAGTTGCCAGGGCGGTCCCGCTATTGCCCGCCCCGGCGATCCCCATGGCCAAGCCCTGGTAGCGGGGCGGATACCAACGGCTCGCCAGCGGCAGGGCGGCGGCAAAGCTGGCCCCCGCCACGCCCAGCAGGAGGCCCACCAGCAAGACCTTGCTGAAGCTGTCGGCCCACAGCCAGCCCATGAGTAGCGGGATGATTGTCAGGGCCATGCCCAGGATGCCGGTGCGCCGCGCCCCGATGTGGTCGGTGAGCACGCCGAGGACCAGTCGAAGCATCGCCCCGCCGAGGAGCGGAACCGCCACCATCAGGCCCTTCTGCGAATCCGACAGGCCGAATTCCGGCACGATCGAATTGGCCAGGGCGCCGAGCAGGACCCAGACCATGAAGCTGATATCGAAGTAGAGGAACGCGCTGAATAACGTCGGCGTATGGCCGGCGCCGCGGAAGTCGCGGAGATTCATCGACATGGGGCTCCTGTTTGGGGTTGTGGAGGAATCCAACTCCTCGCCACCGCCGTTCACATACACGGGGCCACGCAAGGCGTCCGGGGCCGGAGCAACTCCTCAAGGTCCTCTTCGGCCGGGAGGTCGAGATAGACCGCGTCGGCCTCGACTTTGACCGGGAATACCTGGACCTGATACTTCTCCCCGCTCAGGCACGTCCCGGACTCGAGGGAGAACGTCTTCTTGTGGAGGGGGCATGCGACCTTGGGGACGCCGCCTTGATCGCCGAGGATGCCGCGTGACAGCACCAGCTCCTTCTTGTGGGGGCACACGTTCTGGCAGGCGTACCACGCGTCGCGACTCGCGAACCGGAACACGGCGATCTGGGAGCTGCCATACTTGATGGCGCCGCCACCATCGACCGGGAAGTCCGACACCTTACCGACCTTCACCCACCGCGTCGGACAATCGTGCCGTGGCCCTCCCGGGATCCGCCCATCGCACCGCGCCAGTTGTTCGAGCGGGACGAAATCCTTCGGCCAATCGGCGGGCCGCTGCTGGCCCCGCTCGGTCACGAATTCGATGCTCGACTCGGTCTCGTCGGTGTTGGCGAACTGCCGGAAGAGCCGGCGCTTCTCGGGGTCGTCGACGACCTCCTTCCACTCGCACCTGTAGGTGTCGACGAGGAACTGCATCTGCTTCTCCAGCTCCTCGCAGATCCCGAGGCGATCGTTGATGATGACGTCCCTCAGGTATTCGATCCCGCCCTCCATCTGTTCCAGCCAGACCGAGGTGCGGGTCAGCCGGTCGGCCGTCTGGATGTAGTACAAGAGGAATCGATCGATGTACTTGATGGCGGTCTCCTCGTCGAGGTCGGCCGCGAGCAAGTCGGCGTGTCGCGGCTTGGCCCCGCCGTTGCCGCAGACGTAGAGGTTATAGCCCTTCTCGGTGGCGATCAGGCCGAAGTCCTTGCCCTGGGCCTCGGCGCACTCGCGGACACAGCCGGAGACCGCCGCCTTGAGCTTGTGGGGCGATCGGACGCCGCGATAACGCAGCTCGACCCGCACGGCGAACCCGACGGAGTCCTGGACGCCGTAGCGGCACCAGGTCGTGCCGACGCAGCTCTTGACGGTGCGCATCGCCTTGCCGTAGGTGTGCCCACTCTCGAAGCCCGCGGTGACGAGGTCCTCCCAGATCTCGGGCAGCCGATGCACCGGCGCCCCGAACATGTCGACGCGCTGGCCACCGGTGATCTTGGTGTAGAGCCCGTACTTCTTGGCGACCGCCCCGAGGGCGATTAGCTTCTCGGGCGTGATCTCCCCGCCGGGGATGCGGGGGACGATGGAGTACAGCCCGCCGCGCTGGATGTTGGCCAGGAACCGATCGTTCGTATCCTGGAGGGTGGCTTGTTCCATGATGCTCTCGTTCCAGAGGCTGGCCAGGATCGAGGCGACGGCCGGCTTGCAGATCTCGCATCCACACCCCTTGCCGTGGCTCCGGATCAGGGCGTCGAACGTCTTGAACCCCTTGATCTTGAC
>JAFANO010000130.1 GCA_019232645.1 Planctomycetaceae bacterium
TTCTGCCAGAAATTGCTTGATTTCGAGGATGACAAGGCTCGCATAGTCGTCAATGCGGGCGGTCTGAAATACGCCGTTCGCCGGCTCTGCCCCCATCAGGGCGCCGATCTCACGCACGCCTGGGTCGAGGACGATCGATATCTCGTCTGCCCACGACACTGTTGGCGCTTCGATCTCCGGCACGGTGGGACATGTGATAAGACTAAGAGCACCATCGATGCGGTCTGTCTGGAAGAGGATTGATCCGCTGTGCGACCTGTCGGAGAGGTCGTTAGGCCGTTATTAGCATTGAACTGCGAATTCTGTTCACACTTCTGTAACCACCAGGTTTTCAAGGGGTTGCGTCGTTCAGGCCGCCAGCCTCACGCCCACGGACTCGAACAGTTGGCTCAAGGCGTGATCGACGGCGGCATACAAGCGATCCAGCGCAGCCCGTCGCTCAGGCGGGAGCCGATCATCCCAGGGTACGGGGTTCAAGGTCCCGGCTGTCAACGGGGCGTAGATCCGGTGGAACAACTTCAGATACAGCACCGCGATCCGATACCCCTCCGGCGGGAGCCGGTACGCCTGGGTGCCGGCGATTCGCTCCACCAGCCCTTTGCCCCGCAGCTTGGCCAGGTCATAGCGCAATTGCCCCAAGGTGTACGTCTCCGGCGTCTTGCCCAGCGCCTCGGCCGCCGCCTGATGAAGGTCGGTCGTTCGGAAGCGACCGCGGCCCGCCAGGAAGGCAAAGCAGGTCAGCGCCTGAAGCACGGCCAGGAGGCGCGGGTCGTCGAGCCTCAGCCCCGGCGTCCGACGCCCGCTGGGCGACACGGTCGCCTGGCGCAACTGCTCCAACTGGCCGCGATCGACGAAGGTCTCCAAGACATCCTGCTGCACCTCCAGGTAGCGGTTGTTGCTCGCCGCCATCGTCTGGCGCAGCTCCGGCAAGTGTTCCACGCCCTTGTTCACCCCCAGATCGGGCGTGTGATAGCTGGTCGTCTCGGTGCGCAGCACCAGGTGATCGCGCACGTATTGCTTGATCGAACTGCTCTTGTACTCGCTGCGGATGACCGGCTGTCCCAGGTCATGGTCCAGGATCTGCGTCTTCAGCCCCGCGTCGGTGTGCTGGGTGATCCGGCGCCCGAAGATCAGGGCGATCTTGTCCGGGTGGCCGATCGAGCGGTTCAGGTCCAGCAGGCGCTCGTGCAGGCGATCCAGCGCCGCGCGATTGTCAAAGACCAGGTGGGTGCAATACTCGACCTGGCTGACGAACAGGCGATAGCCGAAGCCCTGGTGGCGGCGCTCCCGGTCGGTAAAGAAGGGGACCAGTTGGGCCAACCAGCGATGGGCGCAGGCCTCGATGTGCGCCGCAGAGAACTGATCGGCCAGCGTTTGCAACCGCGCCGGGTCGGCACAGGTGCGGAAGGCATTGCCGCACTGCTCGAAGCCGATGCCCTCCTCGCGCAGGCGGCAGGCCAGCCACTCGTGCCCGTTGAGGCAGAGGCGGGCATTGAAGGGGAAGTAGGGACAGATCCGCAGGAACATGCGGCCGAAGTCCTGGTCCTGGAGGTAGAAGTAGTACTGCCAGACGAAGCGATTGCACAGCTCGACATGGTTACCCTGGCTGGGGAAGCTGACGGCCACGCGAGCGTTCTCGCGGCTCTTGAGGATCACGGCGATGCCGTTCTGGCCGTGCAAGCCTCGATAGAAGGGCTCGACCCACTCCTCGCGGCGGACGTCCTTGGGAGGTTGGACGATCTCCACGTGCCGCTGCTCGGCGAGTCCCTCGACGAAGTGATGAGAGTCGGTGGAGATGGCCCGGAAGTAGGCGGGGGTCAATTGGGTCGCCAGGCGCTTCTCTTTGAGGAAGCCGACAACGGAGGCGGGGGACTGCAGGACCTGGATGATGGCGTTGAGGAGGATGCGATCGAAGCAGGAGTAATCGAGACGAATGACCTGCTGATGGTGCTCGATGAAGGCGTTCATGGCGGACCTCCGGACATCGAGTGGTTGGTGGCGATCACACCCACGATGATAGCGAGGTCCGCTGGGTCCGGGGGATTTCAAGGGGCACAGCCCCTTGCCTAGTTCTACAGCGGAAGATTTTTCTAGCTTCGCCCCGATGCCTCGCTAACCTAGAGGTTCGTACTTGAGAGACGCGCCGGCTCGTCTTCGATTCAGGCGACCGTCTGGAGGCACCCTCCATGACCGAGGACGACGTGCGCGCCACGGCCGAGCGACTGGTCCAATTCCACGAGCGCTTCGCTCCCCTCTTCGGCAAGGAACAGGCCCAAGATCACGCCTACACCTACGTCAAGGGGCTGATGGTCTGCCCCGAGCGCAAGAGCATCGAGCCGATCGCCCCGAACGTCGGCGACGGCCAGGTCTCGGCGCTGCAGAAGTTCCTCAACAGCGCCCCGTGGGATCACGACGATGTCCAGGCCGAACTCCAGGCCCTCTTCGTCGACGAATTGGTCCCCACCGCCGCCGAGAGCCCGATCGGGGTGGTCGGGGTGGTCGACGCGAGCGGCTTCGCCACGAAGGGCAATCCCAGCGCCGGTGTGGCGCGGCAACACAACGGCCGGCTGGGCCAGGAGGACAACTGCCAGGTCGGGGTCTTCCTCGTGGGCGTCACCCCCGGCGGTTCGGCGCTGCTGGACCATCAGCTCTACTTGCCCGAGGGCTGGTGCGAGGACAGCCGGGCCTGCGCCGAACGCCGGGAGAAGGTCCACATCCCCGAGGCGGTCGCCTTCCGGACCAAGCCCGCGATCGCCGCCGGGTTGATCCGGCAGGCGGCGGCCCTGGGCGTCGTGCCCCTGGACTGGATCACGGCCGACGAGGAGTACGGCACGAACGGCGGGTTCCTCGACGAGGTGGAGCGACTGGAGTTGCGGTACGTGGTCGAGGTCCCGGTGACGACGACCGTCTGGACCGCGGACCCGGCGTCGTGCGTCCCGCCGTACGGCGGCCGGGGCCGGGTCCCGACCCGGCCGAGCCGGGAGGCGGTCGCCTCGGTGGCCGCGGTCGCCTCGGGCCTGGGTCGCGCGGCGTGGCGGACGCTGCGGGTCCG
>JAFANO010000172.1 GCA_019232645.1 Planctomycetaceae bacterium
TCGCTGAACGGCAGGTTGCTCGTCACCAGGATGCTCCCGCGCTCGTAGCGGTCGGCGAACACCCGGAACAACAGTTCGACGCCCCCGCGACTCATCGTCACGTAGCCCAGCTCGTCGCAGATCAACAGCTGCGCCCGATCGAGCTGATGGAGGAACCGGTCGAGCGTGTACTGCTTCTGTTCCTTCTCCAGGAGGCTGACCAGCCCCGCCGCCGTGAAGAACCGCACCCGCAGGCCCGCGCGACACGCGGCCAGGCCAAGACAAATCGAGATATGGGTCTTGCCAGTGCCATGGCTCCCGACAAGACAACAGTTGTACTTCTGTTCGATCCACTCGCAACGCCCCAGCTCCAGCACCTTCGGCTTGGACAGGCCCGGCAGCGCCGTGAAGTCGAACGTGTCGAAGTCCTTTTCGACGGGGAATTCCGCGTGCTTGATCCGCGTGGCCACCGCGTTGGCGGCGCGGGCGGCCAGCTCCAGCTCGGTGAGGCGGAGCAGGAACTGCGTGAACGTCTGGTTGGTCGCGGCGGCATCCCGCGCCAGCGTCTCGAACTCGCGGCCCATCGTCGGCAGACGCAACTGCCGGAAGTGGGTCGTGAGCAACTCGGTCGTGACATCAGCCATCGGCACATCCCTTTCGCATTAAGAGATCCAAGATTCATCCCGAGCCCGACCGTCGGGCTCGGGGTCGGACACGTGGCCCCCGGTCAGGTGCAGAAGACACTGACGGGGTGCTCGACGGCAGGACTGCTCAGGAGCTGGTTGAACCGGCTCAGGTCCGGCAGCGGCACCTGGACGTGGGGGATCGTGCAGGCTTCAGGTGGCGGCACGGCACCGCCGCGGGTGGCGGCCTCGATCGCGGCGAGCGAACGGGTCCGCTGGATGACCGCCTCAGCGCTGGTGAGGGACGCGCGATGACAGGCCTCGATGGCCTGAGTCACGCGGGTCAGGGGGTGCTCGCCCAGCAGTTGCAGGACCCGCACGAAGCGGCGTGAGCCGCCCAGCCGGCCGTGAAGTCCTTCCAGCGCGGCGCGCAGCGCGGCGAAGCACGCGGGGAGCTTCCAATCGCGGAACACCGGCGCGCTGTCGAGCGCGCCGGGCTTACGGCCCAGCGTGGCCAGGTAGTGGATCGGATCCAGGACCATCGTCTGCTTCTCGAACGAGCGCGCGTGGGTCGCGACGACCTGGCCTTCGGCCACGATCACGACGCGGTCGACGTAGCCCTTGACCGTGACCATCCGGAACGCGAACGCCCGGGGCACGCTGTAGCGGGTGCCCTCGAAGGCGACAGTCTGGTACTTGTCGACCGGGGCCGCGGGGCGGATCACGCAGGGGTCGAACCGGTGCGCGGGCAGCGGCATCGCCGCCGCGAGATCCTCGGCGAGGCGGTCTGCGATGGTGAACGGGCCGAAGAGCGACTGCACGACCCGCTGACGCTCCGCCTCGCAACGGTTACGCAAGAGGATGTTCAACTCATCGATGTTGGCGACGCGGGGTACCGGAGTGGCGAACCGGCGTTGCACGGCCTTGACGGTCCCCTCGGCGTCAGGCTTCTCATTGCCGCGACCGGGCATGCAGAAGAGCGGCGCGAAGACGTAGTGACTGGCCAGCGCGGCGTACCGCGGGTGGAGCTGGCGGTCACGCCCTTGGAGGATCAACGTAGCAACAGTTTTTGGGTTGTCCCACCAGACCTCCTTGGGTACGGCGGCAAAGAACTCGAAGGCCGCGATCATCCCTTCGAGGAGGGCCTCGGTGCGCTCGAAGGGCAGCGCGATCACGAACGGGGCGTTGGAGTAGGCCCAGGCGGTGGCGAGGAAGGGGACGCGCCTGCGGCCGTCAGGGAAGTCGACGTGGATGTGGCCGAAGTCGGCCTCAAGGCGTTGGCCGGGGAGGTGACCCAGGGGGATGAAGGTCTCTTGCTGGGGGCCGCGCCGGTGCGTGCGCACGTAGCGTCGCACCTGGACGTAGCTCCCGCGGTAGCCGTACTCGTCGCGGAGGCGGCGGAACAGTTGCGCGGCGGTATGCCGCTGCTTGGGTGGGGCGTCCTCGTCCTCGCGGAGGATCTGGTCGATGATCGCCTCGACCGGGCCGAGCTGGGGAGCGGGACGCCTCCTGGTCCGCACGGGAGGTGGTTCGGCATGTGTCAGGACATGCCGGATGGTTCTTCGGGAGTGATTGAACTGACGGGCGATCGCGCGGATGGAGAGGCCATCACGCCGCGCCCGCCGGATGGCGCCGTAGTCGTCCACCGTAAGCACGTCCTCAGCCTCCGTGAAGGTGAGTCGTTCCCCTGCAGGAACGTTCACCCTAACGGAGGCGGCTCCGGTGGGTCCCGCTTACGCGACCATTTTGCCCTCGGGTGGGTCCCGCTTACGCGACCATTTCCACGAAGTACACGAAGCACCGCCAGCGGCTCCTGGAAGACGCCAACCTCACGCTGGAAATCCTCCGGTTCCAGATGCGGCTGGCGAAGGATCTGCAATGCCTCAAGGTCGAGAGCTACGGCTTCGCCGCCAAGTCGATTGATGAGATCGGACGCCTGGTCGGCGGCTGGCTCCGCAGCCGCCCCGAGGGCATCGACGCATGAGGCGCCACGGCCATTTCTGGGAGGGGATGATCGCGTTCGAGAACCTGCTCCGGGCCGCCGAGAAGGCCCGCCGCGGCAAGCGGTTCCGCCCCCCGGCGGCCCGGTTCTTCTTCCACCTGGAGCGGGAACTGACGAGGCTCCACGACGAACTCGCCGCCAAGACCTACCGCCCCGGCCCGTACCGCACGTTCACCCTCCACGAGGGCAAGGCCCGGCAGATCAGCGCCGCCCCGTTCCAGGACCGGGTGGTGCATCACGCCCTCACCGGCGTGCTGGAGCCGATCCTTCGAGCGGTCCTTCGTGTTCGACAGCTACGCCTGCCGCAAGGGCAAGGGCACCCACGCCGCGGTGGACCGCTGCCAGGGGTTCGCCCGCCGCTACCGCTACGTCCTGAA